>JAITDS010000016.1 GCA_031282435.1 Spirochaetaceae bacterium | reverse complement strand
CTCCGGCCCCACCCCCCCCCGCCGGGGCCCCCGCCCTCACCACGGGGGCAAGTTCAAGGCGGCCAACAGCAAAGAGCGGAAAAGCATCGCGGGACATCCGTTTGGGACGATAGGGCTATGGATTTTCATTTTGGCGCGCCCGTCTCGTTTCACTTAGAAAAATTATGGCACAACGTGTACGCTTGAAATTCGCCGGAAAGGCGCTTATGATTATTAAAACGGACGAGCAGGATGAAAATAATTTTAGTTGGTTACGGGAAAATGGGGCGGCTTATAGAAAAGCGCGCCGTAGAAAAAGGTCATGAAATAGCGGCTGTCATAGATCCGGGTGTTGAAAATAAATTAAGCGGGCAGGGCGCGCGTGTTTTTAAGAGTGTGGACGCTTTTGAAAAAGAGGAAAAAGAGCGCGGAACGCCGGCGGAATGTATTGCTATTGATTTTAGTCATCCGGCTTCGGTAGAGCGGAATATACGCGATTTCGCCGAAAGGCGTATACCGCTCGTGGTTGGAACAACAGGGTGGTACGATAAACTTGAAGAATTAAGCGGCTTGGTTAAGAGCAAGCATAGTTCCCTTTTGTGGGCGTCTAATTTTTCGCTGGGCGTAAATATATTTTACAAAATTGCCTCCTACTGCGCGGCGATTTTTGATAATTACGGCGAATATGACGTTGCCGGTTACGAAATACATCACAAACAAAAAGCGGACAGTCCGTCCGGCACCGCAAAAACAATAGGCGGTATTATGCTGAAAAATATGAAGCGCAAGAACAAGCTTGTTTGGGATAAGCTTGATCGCCCGCCTGAGGCGGACGAAATACATTTTGCGAGTCTGCGTTCCGGCGCGGAGCCGGGTGTACACGGTCTAATTTTTGACAGTGCCGTTGACAGCATCGAAATAAAGCATACGGCGCGAAATCGTGAAGGGCTTGTCTATGGCGCGATACTCGCCGCGGAATGGCTGGAAAAAACTACACGTTCCGGTAAATACGGTGTCTTTACAATGGAAGATGTTTTAGGGTAGAAAGGCGTGATTTTTTTAGGGAGTTTAAGGCTTTACAGGGAGGAAAAGAGGAAAAATGACAGCATTTAAAGGCGCGTTTACCGCGCTTATTACACCGATGAAAGAGAACTACGAAGTTGACTTTGACGGTTTCAGACGGCTTATACGCTTTCAGCTTGAGAACGGCATTGACGGGTTAGTTCCTATTGGCACAACCGGCGAAACTCCCGCGCTTGAAGAAAATGAGGAAGAGCGGCTGCTTAAAATCGTTATTGAAGAGACGGCGGGCAGTGTGCCGGTGATAGCAGGCACGGGTTCAAATTCAACAAAACACGCGATACTCTATACAAAACGCGCCAAAGACCTCGGTGCGGATGCCGCCCTCGTAGTTACGCCGTACTATAACAAACCCAACGACGACGGTCTTATAAGGCACTTTGAGGAGGTCGCGGGAGTTGGGCTTCCTATAATAATTTATAATATAGCCTCGCGGACCGGGAGGAACATCCCGACGCCGCTTATGGAAAAACTTGCGCGAATCCCCAACATTGTGGGAGTAAAAGAGGCCTCCGGCGACATAAATCAGATGGGTGATGTTATAAGTTCCATCAAAATGGCGGGACCCGCCTCACCCGCCTCACCGGACGGTGGTTTTACCGTGCTTTCCGGTGACGATGCGCTTACGCTTCCGCTTTTATCGCTTGGAGGGGACGGTGTAATATCGGTCGTATCGAATTTATTACCGGGAAAAGTCGCGGCGCTTGTAAAAGCGGGGCTTGCGGGGGATTTTGAAAAGGCGCGAAGCATACACTATGAGCTGCTTCCGTTCGTTAAAGCGGCCTTTATAGAAACAAATCCGGTACCGATAAAACGGGCGCTGGAATTCGCCGGACTACCGGCAGGACCAACGCGCCTTCCGCTTGGCCGCATATCGGACGCAAACGATAAAATAGTCCGCGAGGCGGTGAAGGTGGTATGGAAACGCTGATTTATGCTTTGCGCGAAGAAGCCATAAAAAAACGTATAAATCAGTAACGAATTTTTAAGCCCCAAACAAATGCGCGAACAAGTTTGCGACATGGTATTAAACTCCGTTTGCGAATGAATCAGCGGTTTTTACGGAAACCTGAAGTTTTACGGCCAAGCAGAATCTGGCCGTAAAACTTTGTTTGAGGATTCGCGGCGCTGACGGAGGCCGCAACGCTGGCTGGTAGTGGGGGGGGGGGGGGATAAAAACGCTTAACGGATTATGAAAAAATGTATATTATCATCGATAATTATAACGCTTCTTACGCTTGTCATTGCTTTATTTTTTGACTTAGAAATAGCCGAATATATTTACAATCCCAAAAGCGTCTTTGCGAAAATATTTTCTGTTGCGGGTATGATGCCTCAGGCCGCGCTTCTTATTTTACCGCCCGCAATGATGCTTGCCGTTATTTTTGAAAAAAGGCGCGAAATAAAAATACAATATATTATAATAACTGTTGCGGCGCTGCTGTTGGTAAGCGCCGTTAATTTTTATAGTACGGTACAAGACGCACGGCAGGAGACAGGGCTTTCGATTATTGTTATTATAGCGATAATTATTTTTTTTATATTTATATTTTTTATGGCCGCGCTGCCTTTTGCTAAAAAAAACGCCAAAGAACTTTTAATTACCGCTTTAATCGGCTTTACCGCGTTTACATTTGGTTATTGGCTGCTACAAATAATTAAAACGTACTGGGGCAGGCAGCGCTTTTTTTCAATGGATAACGCGGCGGAGCAGTTTACAAAGTGGTATCTGCCGCAGGGAAAAGCCGTCTCGGATAACTTTAAATCATTCCCGTCAGGACACTGTTTTTCCGCCATGTGCGCCGTTTGGTTTGCGCTTTGGCCACGCTTTATTCACGGATTAAAAAAATATACTCGTCTGATATTCTTTTTTGCCCTGCTTTTCGGCTTTGCGGTTATGCTGTCACGCATGATTTATGGCCGTCACTTTTTATCGGACGTAACGGCGGGAGCGGCGCTTTCTCTCGCGTCCTTCGCTCTGGCAAGAACAATAATCTGTAATAACATAGAAAAAGTTATCCTGAAAATCAGAAGACCGGACATACATTAATAGCGTTTGTATAAGAGTTGTTTGGAAACCTCAAATTTCCGTTTCCGCTAAAAAAGGCTTGTACGCTTCCCCGAAGCTCAGCCGGCCCGCAAGCGGGTTTGCCGTCCGGCGCTGAAATCGCCGGACGGATTAGCGTAAAACCAGACTGCTTTCATTGGACTTGTTCGCCAACCCGGTTGGTTGTCGCCCAAGTCATTGCAAAATGCGTAGCATTTTGCGTTTTTTAAGCGGAAGTTGTTCGGAAACTTCAGTTTCCGAACAACTCTATTACATTATTTAAAACACAAGACTCTTTCTTTCTCAATTCTTCATAGAAATTTGTTATGCTCATACTTATATATGGAACAAGCCATAAAAAACCAATCCCAAAAGAAAGGCAGCATAATAATCCCCAGCCAATAAAACTCAAATGAACCACCTCGCGGCAAGCGCGCGCTTGCGCGGCGAGGTATCTTGTAGGCGTTGAAATTATTTAAGTGGTTCGTTCTGTAAGGAAATTATTTAACTGTGGGGTCTAATACCATTTTTTATTTAGCGTTGCCAACTCGAACCGCCCTAAAGGGCGGGGTATTAGACCCCACTGCGAATAAAGGCAAAAAAGTTTACCTTTATATCCAACCATCATTTTCCGGCTTTGTGTGATTGCTTCTAATGCCCCAATATCCGGATTATCCTTCAATATATAAAATGCCATAGAATAACTGAAACTTTTTACAATCCCGGGTATTATAAATGAACCACCTCGCGACAAGCGCGCGCTTGCGCGGCGAGGTATCTTGTAGGCGTTGAAATTATTTAAGTGGTTCGTTCTGTAAGGAAATTATTTAACTGTGGGGTCTAATACCATTTTTTATTTGGCTTTGCCAACTCGAACCGCCCTAAAG
>JAITDS010000252.1 GCA_031282435.1 Spirochaetaceae bacterium | reverse complement strand
AATAAACGGCCCGCTTCATCTTGCGAATCTGGCTTCACTGTATGATATTGGTATTGAGCGGCGAGCCGGCTGCCTGCCGGCCGCTCTCAGGCCGGCAGGCAAGTCTTACAAAATACTTCGTATTTTACCGGTTTTTACAAAATATCCCGCCGCACGGCGCGATCCACACATTCCAAATGATTACCGCGAGGAAATTCATTCCAATGTTGTTTTTTTTGACGATAGACCCGTTAGAAAATCCACCCGTTTATTAAACAATTTTAACAACAAAAAGAATTTTTGGCGGAAAATAAAACAAAAAGATATGGCATTGTATTTTCCATACGAATCGTTTAATCCTGTTCTGATATTTTTTTCAGAAGCTGCCCGCGATCCTTCCGTGCTTTCGGTAAAAGTAACATTGTACCGCACAAGCGGAGATTCGCCTATCGTAAAGTCGTTGAAAGAAGCCGCGTTAAAAGGTAAAAAAGTTACCGTGATTGTCGAATTAAAGGCGCGTTTTAATGAAGAACGTAACATTAACTGGGCAAAAGATTTAGAAAGAGCCGGCGTAAACGTTATATACGGCTTTACGCATATTAAAGTACACGCAAAAATAGCGCTTGTAACGCGCCGCGAGGCTATGGGCATTTGTTCATATTTGCACCTTTCTACAGGTAATTATAACGAGATGACGGCAAAAACGTACGCCGACATTTGTTTGTTTACCGCGGATAAAGATTTTGTAAATGAAGCGGAGATATTTTTTGAAATCTTGTCATCTTGGGCTGGTTCAAAAAATATACCCTGTTTTTTGAGACCGGAGCAAAACGCTCCGCGTTTTGCTCATTTAACCGGCGATTCCCCCGTAGCATTGCCTGCCGAAAAATTATATAATTTATGTTCCGCGGAAAAAACACGACATTTAATAACCGCGCCGGTATTTTTGAAAAAACACCTGATAGCGCTCATAGAACGCGAAACCCGACAAGCCGCCGCCGGAGGCGGCGCTCTTATAAAGGCGAAAATGAACTCTCTTGCCGATGCTGATATTATTAACGCCCTTTACCGCGCCTCCCGCGCGGGCGTAAAAATTTTTCTTAATATACGCGGTATTTGTATGCTTATTCCGGGTGTTCACGGTCTCTCGGAAAATATAAAAGTTGTAAGCATTATTGATCATTTTTTGGAACATTCGCGCATTATATTTTTTGAAAACAGCGGAAACACGGATCTATATTTATCAAGCGCCGATTGGATGACGCGCAGTTTTGAAAACCGTGTCGAATTAATGTTTCCGGTTATTGACAAAGAAATAAAAAAACGCTTATGTACAATACTTGATTTATTTTTTAAAGATAACTGCCATTCGTATAATTTAGGCGCGGACGGAGTTTGGCGGCGTTTACAGCCAGGCGGCGGCGAAAATCGTTTTCGTGTTCAAGAATACTTTTACAAAACATGCGGGTTAAGAAATGAATAGAGCCGCCCGGAAACGGAAGTTTCTGAGCGGGCAACCACTAAAAAACCGCAAAATGCGGAGCATTTTGCAAGGACTTGGGCGGCAGCCAATCAAGTTGGCGAACAAGTCCATTGAACAAGTCCAAATAATTTTATTATTAAGGAAGTATAATGACACGGATAATACTCAATAAAGGTGAAGAAAGAAAAATATACGACGGACACCCTTGGATATACGATAACGAAGTTAAAAGTATTGTAAACGGACACGGAAATAACGAGACAGAGGCGGAACTCACTCAAGGCGGAGTTGCGGATGTAGAAACATACAACAAAAAGTATTTAGGACGCGCGTTTGTTAATCCCGCATCTAAAATAATCGCCCGCATATACAGTCCTTCAAAAGAAGGCGCTGATACAGGATTTTTTAAAAGACGAATACGTGAAGCGCTGACGCGCAGAAGCTCCTTTGATTTAAGCCGTGAATCGTGCCGTATAGTTTTTGCGGAAGCCGATTTTCTACCCGGTCTTATAATAGACCGCTATACCGGATGGGACGCGGAAATGATAAAAAACGTCAAAATCGAACCATGTCATCCTCTTACATTTGAAACAATGTATGAAAATTACGGCCCGCCGTCAGTCTGGTTTTGTATGCAAATTCTATCATTCGGCATGGATCTACGCAGAGAGCGGATAATAGACGCCGTTGATGAAGTTTTTGGTACGTATGCCGGTTTTGTTGAAAAAAAATCAATTAAAGCGCGTAAGCTTGAAGGGCTTGACTGCGGAGATGATATAGTTTTAGGCGCTGTTCCTTCAGGCATAATTATTTTTGAAAATAATTTTCCTTTTATCATAAGTCTTATCGAAGGACAGAAAACAGGACATTTTCTTGATCAAAAACAGAATCACAAAATTTTATATTCTTTGATACACGAAAAGTTTATAAAGTCCGGGACTAAACCGCGCGCTCTGGACGCTTTTTGCTACACCGGCGGCTTTGCCATACACGCGGCGCGCGCCGGAATTACAGACATAAGCGCCGCCGACACATCGGAAACAGCGCTTGCTTCGCTGAAAAAAAACGCATTAGTAAACGGCGTTTCCGCTTCTATAAAAACAGTACAAACAGATATATTTGAATATTTGGAGAAATTAGAACATACACGGGAACATTTTGATATAATTATCCTTGACCCGCCCGCTTTCGCTAAATCGCATACCGCGCTGGACAATGCGCTTCGCGGCTACAAAGAAATTAATTTAAAAGCGATAAAACTTTTGTCCGCGGGCGGCCTTCTAGTAAGCTGCTCATGCAGTCAGGCTCTTAGCGAACAACGCTTTAAGTGGATGATATTCGCCGCCGCCCGCGACGCGGGCAGGCGCTTGTACCAGATAGATTTCCGCCTTCAAAGTCAGGATCATCCTATACTAATAGGCTACGATGAATCACTTTACTTAAAATGCGGCTTTTATCAGGTTTTGTAAACAACAGAGCCGTTCAGAAACCGGACTTGTTAGATGCCCCCCCCCCCCCTGCGGCAAGCGCGCCTAAGGTCGAAGACCGGCGTTTGCGGCGGGTATTAGACCCCGTTGCGAATAAGCAACCGGGTTATTAAACAAGTCCAATGAACGATTTTGTTTAAACCGTTACATTTGCAACACGCATCCGGCGCTTATACCGGAACGCTCAAACCAGCCCTGCGGCGCTTCAAGAGCGTAACGTGCGGAACGACTCGATCTAATCGACTGAATACTCTGCGGCTGCATATCTTTAATTTCAATTATTTGACCATCGCGGCTTATAAAAGCGATTGACAACGGAATTATAGTGTTTTTCATCCAAAACGAAAGTATTTGATCCCTGTCATAAACAAACAACATACCTTCGCCGTCATCAAGTTTTTTTCTAAACATGAGACCCATCCGCTGTTCCTCGCTTGCGCGCGCAAGCTCCACAATCATATCAACCTCATCACCTTCTTGATTCACGATAATAATTCTTTTTGTTTCCAATTTAGGCTGAGGACGCTGTTCCGCCGGAGTACAACTTATAAAAACAAATAAAAAAATAAAGATAAAAAAACGGAATACAAAATTAAATTGAAAATTCATTTTATCTTTTTAATTCGTTTGGAGAACGTAACTGCACCGGGCGGCAGTTCCTATCGGCGGAATCAAGCAGCATGATACGATTTCGTCCGGCCTCTTTCGCTTTATATAAAGCTATATCCGCATAATTATAAAGTTCATCAGAGCTATCCATACTTCCCCCGCGCATAAAATACAACCCGAAACTTGCGGTAACATAAGGCGCTACGGGGGATCTTTCGTGCGGTATTTGCAGATCAATAATTTTTTGCCGCAGTTTGAGTACAATCCGCTCCGCTTCTAACATACGATTTTCCGTCCATAGTACAATAAATTCTTCACCTCCCACCCGCGCGACATACACCCTATCTTCCTCCGCCAGTTCTTTTAGAGCCTTGCCTATTGCCTGTAAAACAATATCACCTTTTTGATGGCCGTAAAAATCATTATAGTTTTTGAAAAAATCAACATCCATCATAACGGCGCATACGGTTTGATGAACATGGCGGCATACGGACGTATAAAAATCTACAGACTGTTCAAAACTGCGCCTGTTATTCAAGCCGGTAAGCTGATCATGAATACTATCTATAAGAAAACGGTTACGCTCCTCTTTCAGCGAATTAGAAGTAATTATCCCCCTTACTATAACGTGCGACGAATACCAGTTAAGCGTAATGCATATTGCGGCGGAGAGAGCTATGTTATAAACATCGAATATTCCGTTATCCGGTATATTGATTCCGGTAACAAGAGCGGCATACTCATTTACAATAAAAAAAGTTATTATAACCAGTATATTTCCAATAATGATTGCTATTATATTTACAACAAAAATTATTTGAAAGTTTAAAAATACAAGCAAAAATCGTACGGCGAAAGGCGATCTATCTATAGCGTATACAAATATGCAGAAAAACAGCAAAGAACATATAAAAATTATATAGCTGGCTTTGAATACGGAGTCAGACAGTTCTTTTTTTTTTAAAGAGTAAGTGGATGATAAAAATAAAGCCGCTTCAACCGCGCATATTATATAATAAAACAGCCGGTTATCATCATATTCTCTTGGATAAAAAGAAAAGACAAGTATCAGCAGCGCGTTTACAAGACTGCCAATAGACAGGCTTCCAAAATTGTGCAGTATCAACTCATCATGACAGTCTGTTATATCCCTTTTCGTGAAGTTATAATACCGCAATTTATCAAACAGTAAAATTTTTACGCCCCCGAATAGTAGTTATATCCTACCACACGCGGCGTGAAAGCTTCAAGCCACCTCGTCCGCAGGAATTCCGATTTCAAAACGAAAATCAGCGTCAACTTTTACCGCGAAAGACACTTTTAGATAGCGCAAGCGATTGTAGGGGTTGCGAAGCAAGACACGGCGCCCCCTGCGGGGGCGATG
>JAITDS010000118.1 GCA_031282435.1 Spirochaetaceae bacterium | reverse complement strand
TACCATTTCTACAGACCTCACGCCGCTCTCGGTTTCTTGACCCCCGCCGAATTTTCCTCTACTCTGGGCTTACACATTCACATCCCGTAACTGTCCTATTTGTTATGAGAACGGACACTCTATTGACAAATTGGCAGATTATTTTTATACTATGAGGCGAGTATATTTCAAAGGAAGTGAGGGCGCCCGGCGTGCAAACCGGACGAAGCCTCCGCTATCCCGTAACTGTACAAAGTTTTAGTTCCGCCAGACGGCCACTGATCATGCGTGATTGGGAAGGCCGGCGGAAGCGGCGCGTTTAAAAAAAACAACGCGCGGACTTTAAGCCAGGAGACTTTGGTATACAACGGACTTGTGTCCGTTTATCTTTCTGAAAACCGGATTACGCAAGCGGATATTCGGGCGGCCTCGTGGATAAGGCCTAAGGAACAATGATGACATCACCCCCCCCCCCCCCAACGCTGTTTAGCGTTCTTCGCATATTGGACTTGCTCGATAAGCCGGTTGTTTATCAAACAAGCCTTGCAAAATTCTTGGGCATTTTGCTGTTTTTTAATAAGAGTTACACGAAAACCAAAGTTTCCGGGTAACTCTATTTCCACCGGTTTATGCGAGTCCGCTGCTGCCATACTTTAGAGCGCGTACTTAGAAAGGGCGAATATATGGGATTATCTGAAAATGTAAAAGAAGGCTGGCGTATATCGGCTGCGGGGTACTCGAAAATTATTCAAGAGGAATTTAAAGACGGCGTGAATAAATTTTGGGCGGAAACAATTTTAAGCAAAGCGCCTTACGACGGCGTGTTAAAAATACTTGACGTTGGAACAGGCCCCGGATTTTTTGCGATACTGCTGTCGCAGGCCGGACATAAGGTGTGCGGCATTGACGCTTCGGCGGAGATGATAGAGCGCGCGCGAGAAAATGCGCTAAACGCGCAGGTAAAGCCGGAACTGTATGTAATGGACAGCCACAATCCGGATTTTACGGATAATACTTTTGATTTAATCGTAAGCCGTAACGTTGTTTGGACGCTTACGGATCCGGTAAAGGCGTACCGTGAATGGCGCAGAGTATTGAAACCGTCGGGCAGACTTATAGTATTTGACGGCAACTGGTCAAGCAATATTGACACGCGGGTAAGGGCGCAGTCGGCTTCCGACCGCGAAGAGTATGTCAAAAAATATGGCGAACCTCCGGTGTCGTATAAGCCGGACGAAGAGGAGAAGGCGCGGGGCTGGAAGCGCGATATGCCGCTGAATAATGAGAAACGTCCCGACTGGGATGAAAAGACTTTGTCCTCAATAGGGTACAGGGACATTGGCAGCAAATTTGTTCTTGACGAAGTATTTGACGAAAAACGGAAACTTCTGAACAGGGCAAATCCTATGTTTATGCTTTGGGCGTCAAAGTGAGCCGTAACGGTTAAATGAACCTCCCCGCCGCAAGCGGCGGGGTATCTCGTTTGCGTTGCGGACTACGAGGTTCGTTCTGTAAGGAAATTTATCAATTGCGGGGTTTACTACCATTTTTTTGTTTGCCAAACATGACTCGAACCGCCGCAAGCGGCGGGGTATTAAACCCCACTGCGAATAAAAAAAATGCGTGGCATTTTGCGTTTTCACGCGAAAATTGGCCAAGCCATACATGGCCGCCAAGCATGGCGGCCATGTATGGCTTGCAGAAACTGAAGTTTCCGAACAGCTCTATTATAATTTTTTAAGGAGAAAATTATGAAAAATGTATGTAAGCCGGTTGTCGTTGCCGCGGCGTTGTTTATCGCCGCCTCTGTTCCGTTTGCGTGGTGCGGCGGTAAATCAGACAGCGCCGGAAAAGATTCCGTGAGCGCCGGAAAAATTTCCGGCACGGTTACGGTAACAGACCTTGCGGGACGGAAGGTAACGTTAAACCTGCCGGTTAAAAAGGTAAACGTCAACTGGTCAGGTTCCGGCGGGGCTTTTATGACAATGTCGGCGCTGCTGGGGACGGAAGTGGCGGATTATCTTTCATCGTGGGACGGCGGTCTTCAAAAATTCCGTTTTGATATGTACGAGGAGTACCTTTCAAAGATACCGGCTCTTGAAAACATCCCTGTTGTCAGTGGCGTTGATTATGCCGATTTCAACTTGGAAAAACTGATTCAATTAAAGCCCGATGTGGTAATATGGACACTCGGCGTACGTGAGCAGGCGGGAGGGATAGCGGAGAGCGCGCTTGCCGCGGCGGGAATTCCTCTTATCTACATAGACTACCATGCGGAAACCATTGAAAACCATACAAAAACAACACAACTTTTAGGACAGCTTTTTGGAAAAGAAGAACGCGCCGGGGAACTGATAAAATTCTATGTTGACAACATGAATATCATTAACGGACGGCTTTCAAAGATTGATACAAGACCGCTTGCATACGCGGAAGTTACGATGCAGGGGCCGAAGGTTTACGGCAACACGTACGGCAATATAATGTGGGGAGCGATGATAAAAAATGCCGGAGGAACCAACATCGCGGAAGGCGTTGTAACGGGACAGTCTCCGGTTTCAGCCGAATTTGTTATTTCAAAAGATCCTGACATAATCATACTCACCGGTTCTTACTGGCCCAATAATCCCGATTCCGTGCGTATGGGATACCTTTCTAACGAGGCGGATACGCAGAGGCAGATAAGCGCTTATGCCAACAGACCGGGGTGGCCGCAGTTAAAAGCGATAAGAAACAAGCGTCTATTCGCCATTCATCACGGGCTTGGCCGCGAGATTTATGATGTTGCGGCCTTCGCTTTCATTGCCAAATGCATACATCCTGAGCAGTTTACCGATATTGACCCTATTGGTATGCTGCGGGAATACTATGACCGCTTCCTGCCATACGATCTTTACGGCGTGTGGATGACACAATTCAAATAGAACGAGGCAGGATGAGGCATGGAAGTTCACACGGCAGCCGTAATACGTGAGTATAAAGAAAAATCACGTAAACGGCTTTTCAAAATCGTTGCCGGACTTTGTATCTGCGTTGCAAGTTTTATCGCCGATATACTGATAGGCCCAAGCCGGCTGACTCTTTCTGAAACGTTTGCCGCGCTTTTTCACCGTGAAACCGCGCCGGTAACGACAGCGGTTATCGTGTGGACACTGCGCTTCCCTGCCGCCCTTATGGCGATTGGCGTGGGCGCTTCGCTGGGACTTGCCGGAGCAAGCATACAGACAATTCTGGATAACCCGCTGGCAAGCCCTTACACGCTGGGAATCTCTGCGGGGGCGGGTTTTGGGGCGGCGCTGGCGGTTGTTTTCGGCGGTTTTCTTACCGAAATCATAGGAACTTCCCTTATTCCACTCTACGCTTTTACGTTCTCCATACTAACTTGCCTTTTGATATACTTTATGGGCAGACTCCGCAGCCTTGCGCCCGAAACCATGCTGCTCTGCGGACTCGGCCTTTCATTCCTGTTTCAATCGCTGCAATCATTGTTACAGTACATTTCTTCGCCGGAAGCTCTTCAAAGCATAGTTTTTTGGCTTTTCGGCAGTTTGGCAAAATCAAACTGGTTTACCGTGGCGATGATATACGCCGTAATAATCATCATCATACCGCTGATACTAACGGACGCTTGGAAACTTACCGCGCTAAAACTCGGCGATGAAAAAGCGCGTAGTCTGGGAATAAATGTCGAGCGTCTGCGGATAAAGACATTTATCCTAATATCACTGCTAACCAGTTTTGCCGTATGTTTTGTCGGCGTTATAGGATTCATCGGACTTGCCGGCCCTCATATAGCGCGTATACTTGTCGGGGAAGACCAGCGCTTCTTCATACCGCTGTCCGCCGTGTTCGGCGCCGCGATACTTTCTTTCTCGTCGGTAATCAGCAAAGTTTTATCCCACGGCGCTATGCTGCCGATTGGAATTGTTACCGGACTAATCGGCGTTCCGTTCTATTTCTCGCTTATATTCAAAAGTCAAAAGAGGTATTTAAAATGATAGAGGTATCAAAACTATCTTTCGGTTACAAAGGATATGCACAGAATAAAATTCTGGATGAAATAAATATGACGGCGTATCCGGGCGAAATCACCGCGATAATAGGCGCTAACGGCATAGGTAAATCGACAATTCTAAAAAATATTTGCGGCCTTTTGCAGGGTTCCGGCGAAATAAGAATATGCGGAAAAAACATCAAAGAATACAACAGAAAAGACCTTGCGGGGTATATCAGTTATCTATCGCAGGATACGGCGTCAAACGCGCTTTTATCGGTTTTTGAAGTCGTACTGCTCGGCAGAGCGGCTCGTTTAAGCGCCATTGTTTCTGATGATGAATTAATGGTAGTCCGCGATGTGCTGCGCCGGTTAAATCTGGAAGAATACGCTTCAAGAAATATAGGGGAACTATCCGGCGGACAGCGGCAGCTCGTATTTATAGCGCAGGCGCTGGTACGAAAGCCAAAAGTCCTTATCATGGACGAGCCGACAAGCAATTTAGATTTATACTATCAATTTCAAATAATGAATCTGCTCAAAGAACTCACCGTTACGGAACAATTTACAACGCTTGTATCACTGCATCAACTTGACCTGGTGGCTCGTTTCGCGGACAAGGTTATCGTAATAAATAAAGGATGTGTTTACGATTATGGAATACCGGAAAAAATACTCACAACAAAAACATTTAGGGATGTGTACCGCATGAATACGGAAATCATAAAAAACGGAAGCGCCTATTATGTGATACCCGTCAGCCAATACTAGAGTTGTTCGGAAACCTCAAGTTTTGTTTTAATTTCATAATCCTTTGATAATCGCGGAGCATTAAAGGGGGGCGCTATTTCCGGCATTTAGGCGCAAACCGTCCCTGCCGTTACGCGCCCCCCTAGTTGCAGCCACGCTTGCTACGCAAGCGCGTCATACACTACCCCCCCCCCCCATCCCACTCCACAAACCGCCGGCGGCTTTCCTGCTATGCTTGGGTTTGGAAGTGACGTTGGCTTCTTTGAACTTCGCCGCCACTCTTAACGCGGTGGCGCGTTTCTCGTGAGACAAAGCTATTCTCATCTATATTTCATGCTGAACCCAAAGGAAAAACCGTCTGGCCGCAGCAATTACGATTTCAAAACGAAAATCAGCGTCAACTTTTACCGCGAAAGACGCTTTTAGATAGCGCAAGCGATTGTAGGGGTTGCGAAGCAAGACACATCGCCCCGCAGGGGGTGCCCCCTGCGGGGCGATGTGTCCGGAGCGCGAAAGCGCGCAGCCCCGAAAAGCGCGGTTTTCGCCTGCCGTAAGGCAGGTGAAAATGCGCCCGACAATGAAAAAAAGCGCCGCTAATACACTTTCGAAACCATGTAAAACTTTGAATTTTCCCAAAATCAGAATCACTAGTCCGGCCGGGCCGACACCTTGAATTTTAGAGCGGGCGGGGGATATATTTATTTAAGATTTATTATAGAGGGGTAACAATGGCACATTGCGTATCTTTAGAAGCGGAAAAGATACTAGATAAAGAATTTCCTGTTTTAGATAAAGGTTTTATACGTTTAGTTGATTATTTAGGCTCGGATGAACGGATTGTCCAGTCGGCGCGTGTTTCTTACGGCGAGGGGACAAAGAGTTACCGCGAGGATGCGGCGCTCATTGATTATCTGCTGCGCAACCGGCACACCAGCCCGTTTGAACAAATAGTATTAACGTTTCATATAAAAATGCCCATTTTTATAGCCCGTCAATGGGTACGGCATAGGACGGCGCGGCTGAACGAGATTTCAGGACGCTACTCTGTGATGAAAGACGATTTCTACGTCCCCGCCGCCGAAGATATTAAACCGCAGAGCAGCGACAACAAACAAGGCAGAAGCGGCGACGCGCTGCCGTCCGGCGAGGCCGGCGCTTTTCGCGCTGCTTTCGAAAAAGAACAGCAACGAGCCTACGATGATTATATCAAAATGATAGACGGCGGCCTTGCGCGGGAGATTGCCCGCATAAACCTTCCGCTTTCCCTGTACACCGAAATGTACTGGCAAATAGACCTTCACAACTTATTTCATTTCCTTGAACTACGACTCGGCGCTCACGCCCAAAAAGAAATCCGAATGTACGCGCAAACTTTGCTGGAAATAAGCCGTAAAGTCGCGCCGCGCTGCTGCGAATCATTTGAGCGCCATATACTCGGAGCGGTGAACTTTTCAAAAGACGAATTGAAAGAACTAAAACGCCGGTTAAAACCCGTTGAAGCCGGTTCGGAAAGTCTTTTAGACGAAAAGGCGCTTGCCCGCTTCGAGGAAAAACTAAAATGACAAAAAAAACATTTCCGCTTTCAAAAACGGAACTGGAACGCGCCGCTAAAGAGTTTATAACCCCGTTTTACATATACGATGAAGAAGCCATACGCAAAAACGCCCGCCGCATAAACGCCGCTTTTTCAATTTTTCCTTCATACATCAACTATTTTGCGGTAAAAGCAATGCCCAATCCGGTTATATTAAACATACTCCGCGAGGAAGGCTTTGGGGCGGATTGTTCCAGTCTTACCGAACTGCTTTTGGCGGATATGTCCGGCATCAAAGGTGAAAACATAATGTTTACATCCAACGAAACACCCGCCGCCGAGTACCGTAAAGCGCGGGAATTGGGCGCCGTCATAAACCTTGACGACATTACCCACATCGAATTCCTTGAAAAGACAGCCGGTTTGCCGGAAATGATTTCTATCCGTTACAATCCCGGCCCGCTGAAAATGGGAAACTCCATCATCGGCAATCCGGTTGAGGCAAAGTACGGATTTACACGCGAACAAACATTGGAAGGCTTCACTTTTCTGAAAAAAAAAGGCGTAAAACGCTTCGCCCTGCATACAATGGTCGCCTCAAACGAATTAAACACCTTGTATCACATTGAAACAGGCCGCCTTTTATTTGAGCTTGCGGCAGAAATCAAGCAAAAAACAGGAATTTCACTGGAATTTGTCAATTTGGGAGGCGGAGTCGGTATTCCATACAAGCCGGAAGACGAAGCGGTAAATTACGAGGAACTCACAGCCGGTCTTAAAAAAATATTTGACGCGATAATGGTTCCGGCAGGTCTTGGCAATACAGGCATACATACCGAGTGGGGAAGAGCCATTACCGGCCCATACGGCTGGCTTATAACTAGGGCTATACACCGCAAAGACACTTACCGTAAATATATCGGCGTTGACGCTTCGATGGCTGACCTAATGCGTCCGGCCATGTACGGCGCGTATCATCACATAAGCGTAGCCGGTAAAGAAGATGCCCCGCCTACTGAAATTTATGATGTTGTAGGTAGCCTTTGCGAAAACTGCGACAAATTCGCCGTTCAAAGGAAACTGCCGGCCATCGAAACGGACGAAATTTCAGGCGATTTGCTAATAATCCATGATGCGGGCGCTCACGGCAGGGCCATGGGCTTTAACTACAATGGAAAACTTCGCTGCGGCGAACTGATACTCCGCGCGGACGGCGGCATAAGCCGGATACGCCGGAAAGAAACCCCCGCCGACCTGTTCGCGACTCTGGTCTAAGCGCCGTACCCGCCGCCGCCAGCGGCTTTCCTCCCCTGCCTTTTACAACACAAGGGGCCGGGCTAACGGGAAATATGCTTAAATATCTTAATCATAATTTGGGCGCATTTTCACCTGCGGCGGATGCCGCAGGCGAAAACCGCGCTTTTCGGGGCTACGCTGCCGCTCCGGCCACGCCACCCCTGCGGGGTGCCGCGTCTGCTTCGCACCCCTACAATCGCTTGCGCGTCACAAGCGCATACGCGCTTGCTTAGTCAAAGCCGCATACGCGGTTTTGATTTCGCTGATTTTGCGCAAACCGTCCCGCTATTTCAGCGCCTGCGGCGCAGGGACTATGAGCGGTGAATATTTAAGCAATCGAAAACAAACTGATATTTTCTTCAACCGTTTTTTGTTCACGTGTTGCCGCTTCAAACGCTTCAATGCCTTTTCTGCGGGATTCAACAAGACTGTGTAGTTCAATAAGCATATTCCCATCGACAGATTCGGCTATGGGGAAGACATAATTCACCGTTTCCTCGGTATACCGCGTAACAAACTCCGGCTTATTCACAAAACCCAGCGATATCATGTTAGATATCCTGTCAGCCGATTTAAGCAGTCTGGCGCTGTACGAGCCGTGTTCAAGAATTCGCGTCAAAAATTCGGCTTTTGACTCATCTTTGTCGCGTGTTACTTCGAGAACCAGCTCGTATACGGCGGGACTGTCGTAATCAATCGACAGAAGCTGGTTACGGTTAAATTCAGGCGCATCCTCAATAAGATCGTGAACAATAGAAGCCTTAAGCAATACAGGCTCTATGTACCCGTAGTCTATGAGTATAGTCATTGTGTCAAGCTGGTGTCTAAACATATTTCCACCACCTTCACGCGACTTGCCAATCAAAGTAGTAGCTAATTGCATATATGGGGCAAGGAATATTTCCTTTAAACGCCACATCTTTTCATTAGTCATAATAACAACCCCTGTAAGCATAAACAAAAGCTGCTGTCAGTATAAAAGAAGTATATCTTTTTTAACAGCAAAAAACAATAAATACCGGCAATTCAAAGTATCAACCGTCAGGGACATCCCCCGTTCAAAAAGTATAAAAGCAAGCCGGTTTTCCATCTAAAAATCGACAAAAGGTTTACCTAAAAGCGTTAAAAAACTCGTTTCGGCGGCCAAACCTTTCACTTACCGCATGATGCCGTTCACACCAATCATCTACGCCGTAACAGACGTGTTCTCTACCCGCACTATATCATAAACCACCGCGCTGTGGCAATGTGCTTTCCCCGTCCTTTGTTGTATGCGGGCATCGTTTGCTATTGACGCTTTACAATGCCTGATATCATACCGCAAATAGTTTTACGGCCTATAGTGTGCCGGCATATTTAGGGTAACGCTGATTAACTTGACACCAATCAGCGTTACCCTATGTATTTGCTCGTTTCACTGCGCAAATACGGCATTAAAGTAGCACCGATTGTGTCAACGGCTGGCATTAGTCAGCTTGGTTGACGAATTCCCGATTGAATGAACCAGTGCTTCCTTAGCAATAGAGTTGTTCAAAAACTTCAGTTTTGCAAGCCGGGCATGGCGGCCATATGGCTTGGCCGGCAACCGTTAAAAACTTGTTCGGATAAGCAATACGGATTATTGAACAAGTCCATTATATTAAATATAACCGCGTCAATACACTAGAGCAAACTCTGAAATACCAACGCGCTATTGCATTGGACTTGTTCGTCAACCTGATTGGTTGTCGCCCAAGTCCTTGCAAAATGCATAGCATTTTGCATTTTTTAAGTGTAAGTTGTTCGAAAACTGAAGTTTCCGAACAACTCTATTATGCAACCGGAGTTTGCGCCTAGCGCAAACTGGTTTGCAAATGCAAATCTTGTAAAATCAAACCGCTAAAAGCGTTTTTGATTCGCGCAACGGGATTGTAGGGGTGCGAAGCAGACACGGCGCGCAGCGGCGTGGCCGGAGCGATAGCGCAGCCCCGAAAAGCCCGGTTTCCGGCGCGAAGCGCCGGAAATGCGCCCAAATTAAAAAATATTTGTGATGTAAATTGCTGGTTAGGCAATGCGGCGTATAGACATATATGTATATAAATGCAATCATTGTTATATGAATTCAGTTGAAACAGGCGCGGCGGCGTTATCGCTAGAGGATTTGCGAATAACAGCTTCTTTAGCGCATCTTAATGTTGACGAGGCGGAGTTAGAGGCTGCTTTTCCCGCATTCCGTGAGATGCTTTCATATTTTGCCGCTATGCAGGCGGCGGATAAAGACGATAAAGCGTTTGACGGCGGTATTTCGGAATCTTCGTTTGACGCGGAAAATGTTCCGTTGACCAATTTTAGAGCGGATGCGGCGTTACCTTCTAATTCAACGCAAGAACCGGATTTGAGCGATACGTTGATAAACAATTCCGGCGAGCGGGACGGGCGTTTCATTGTCGTCCCAAATGTTTTATAATTTTATAATTTGAGGAAATCATGACCCTGCCCGGCGGCTATATCGAATATTTCAAAGATTGGGAAGAAAAAATTGGCGCTTTTATTGAATTCGCGCCTGAAAAAGGACGCGGCGTTCCGAAAACAGATTCTTTGTTAAGCGGTTTGCCGTTTGCGGTCAAAGACAACATCGCGGTAAAAGGTTTTTCGTTGACTTGCGGTTCAAAACTGCTCGCGGACTTTATTTCTCCTTACACGGCAAGCGCGGTAAAGAAGCTCGAAGAGGCGGGCGCGCTGGTAATAGGAAAAACCAATCTTGACGAGTTTGGAATGGGGTCGTCAACGGATAATTCCGCCATAAAACGCACGAATAATCCATGGGATACAAGCCGCGTTGCCGGCGGCTCTTCAGGGGGTTCGGCGGCGGCGGTTGCTGCCGGACTTGTTCCTTTCGCGCTTGGTTCGGATACCGGCGGTTCCATAAGGCAGCCCGCCTCGTTTTGCGGCGTTGTAGGTCTGAAACCGACATGGGGCGCTGTTTCGCGCTATGGTCTAGTGGCTTATGCGTCAAGTCTTGATACCGTAGGCGTAGTATCCGGCAGTGTTAAACTTTGCCGCGCCGTGTTCGATTGTATGAAAGGCATCGACCCGATGGACCAAACGACAATTGCGCCGAAAAAGCTATCGAATGTTGAGGGAAGCAATGTTATCGGCGTGCTGTCTCCTTCCGCCGTTGCCGCCGCGATAGCGGATGATTTTTCCGGCGAGGCTGCGCAGGCGGTAATTTTAGAGCCGGAAGTAAAAAAAGCGTTTGAAACCGCAAAAGAAAACTTAAAAAAACTTGGCTATAAACTGGTAGAAGTTGAAATCAGCAGTCTTAAATACGGGGTTCCGGCCTATTACACGATAGCGGCGGCGGAAGCAAGCGCTAATCTGGCTCGTTTCGACGGTATTCGATATGGAAAAAGACCTGACTGGGCGGAAAATCCGGACGAGCTTATAGATAAATCCCGTGACGAGGGTTTCGGAAATGAAGTAAAATTACGGATATTATTAGGAACTTTCGTGTTGCGTTCTGGTTTTCAGGACAGATACTACCTTCGCGCCCAGCGTATAAGGGCCGGTATAAGGCGCGGTTTTGAAAAATACTTAGGTTCTTTTTCGGAGAACGGCGGCGGCTCTAATATCTCCGCCATACTAATGCCTGTCTTCCCGACCCGCGCGTTTGGCCGCGGCGCAAAAGACGCGCTCAGTTCATTTGAGCAAAAAGCCGCGGACCTTTATACCTGCTGCGCAAACCTTGCCGGACTTCCGGCGCTTGCGTTTCCCGTATCTGTGGAGGGGGGGCTTCCGGCAGGTGTCCAGCTTTTGGGCCGGCCCTTTGGTGAGGCGACTCTGTTTTCCATTGCGGAAAAGTATGAGGCCGCGCATCCGTTTCCGCGTCCGCCCGGGTTCAAACGGTTCTGGGAATATGCGTAAACGGAGGTAGTAGAAATATGTATCAAACATTTATCGGACTGGAAGTCCACATACATCTTTTAACAAAAACAAAGGTTTTCTGCGGATGCCGCTCGGCTTTTGGTGATGAACCGAATACAAATATATGTCCTGTTTGTATGGGTTATCCCGGAGTAATGCCCGCCCTTAACATTGAAGCTATGCGAATGGGATGTCTTGTAGCGCGCGCGTTAAACTGCCGCATCCCCGAAAAAACGTGGTTCGAGCGCAAGCAGTATTTCTACCCGGATATGCCGAAAAACTATCAAATTTCCCAGTTTGCCTCGCCTTTGGGACAAGAAGGTTATGTTGAAATTGAAGGCGGCGGCATAAAGAAAAAAGTACGCATACGTGAATGTCATCTTGAAGAGGACGCGGGTAAGATGATACACACGGGGACAGTTTCTCTTCTGGACTACAACCGGGCCGGAGTTTCATTACTGGAAATTGTTACAGAGCCTGACATGGAATCGGGGGAAGAGGCGGAACTTTTTGTTCAGCAACTTCGCCGCGCCGTCCGCTACCTCGGCGTATGCGACGGCAATATGGAGGAGGGTTCTCTGCGGGCGGACGCAAACGTATCACTCAATACTCCGGGTAAAGGTCTTGGTAAAAAGGTTGAGATTAAGAATCTGAACTCATCCCGTTTTATAAAGCTGGGATTGAACTACGAGATAAAACGGCAGACAGCGGCGCTGGATGCCGGAAAAACTATAATTCAAGAGACACGTCTTTGGAATGAAAACCGTGATGAAACGGCTTCCATGCGAACCAAGGAAAACGCTCAAGATTACCGCTATTTTCCTGAACCGGATCTGCCGGTTTTTGCCCCGGATGCCGCTTTTTTGCAATCGGTAGATGACAGGCTTGTAGAACTGCCGCTTCCGCGCTCTAAACGTCTTAAAAAAGAATACGAGTTGAATGATGAGCAGGCGGACATCATTTGCGAGGAAAAGGCAATGGCCGATTATTACGAAAGCGCCGTTAAAGAGGCTTGTAAACTTGGTTTGGAACGAAAAGACGCGGCAGCCCGTATCGCAAACAGGCTGTTATCCGATGTTAAGCATATTCTAAGCCGTGATAAAATTGACCTCGCTTGTATAGGCGGTATAAAATTAACGCCTGCCCGTATCGCGGAGCTTACTATACTCGTTGCTAACGGCAAAACCTCGAACAAGAATGTTAAACAGATACTTGAAGCCGTCTTTTCTGAAGATAAAGATCCCGCCGTGATAGTAAAAGAGCGCGGTTTGGAACAAATAAATGATCCCGCGATAATTGCGGCCGCCGTTAAAAATGTATGGGACGCGGAAGCTGAAACGGTTAAGGCGGCTATGGCCGCGATAGAGTCCGGCAATCAAAAAAAGATAAAGTCGCTAAGCGCCTATCTTGTCGGTAAGGCTATCGCGGAAACGGGCGGCAGGGCTTCTCCTGAAATTGCCGGCCAGCAGGTCAACGAGCTTTTAAGGGTAAAATGATATGCGAATTTTAGCAAAAGATTTAAAAAAGGCGGCGGAAGACGGAAAGAAAGACGTTACTCTTTCAGGGTGGGTTCATAGGATACGCGAGCTAGGGGCGCTCAGTTTTATTGTGCTGCGGGACCGGTCCGGTCTTGTTCAGCTTGTGTTAGACAAGAAATATGATGCGCTTACTCTGGAATCAGTTATTACCGTTATAGGGGAGGCGGCGCTAAACGAAAAAGCGCCGGGCGGGGCTGAACTGCGAGTGTCGTCGCTTGAATGTTTAAGCCGCGCCGCTGCCGACTTGCCGTTTCAGGTAAACGGAGACGTTACAAAGACAGGGCTGGAAGCTATCCTGGACAACCGTTCTTTATCGCTTAGAAATCCCGCGATTCGGGCTATTTTCAAGACGCAGGCGACAATTATCGAGGCTTTTTGCGAATATCTGCGTAAACAGGACTTTACGGAAATTAAAACAAGCAAGATAGTAAGCGGGGGTACGGAGGGGGGGACGAATCTGTTCGAGGTAGAATACTTCGACAGGAAGGTCTATTTGGCGCAGTCGCCGCAGTGCTACAAGCAAACGCTTGTAGCAAGTGGTTTGGAACGTGTGTTTGAGGTTGCGCAGGCTTACCGCGCCGAAAAGCACGATACTCCCCGGCACCTCAACGAGTATGTGTCTCTTGATGTCGAGATGGGATTTATTGAATCCGAAAAGGAACTAATAGAGCTTGAAAAAGGTCTTCTTGCCTATATTTTTGAAGAAGTTATACGTAAGAACTCCGCGGAATTGGAGCTATGGGCAAAAAACGGCGCGTCCGCGCCGGAACCGGCATCCGTCTCTAAAGCGCCAATTATACCCTACGAAGAAGCGTTAAAAATAGCTAATGTGGAAAGCTCCAAAAAAAACGGCGCTCGAATTTTTGACATCAATCCTGACGCCGAGCGCTATGTATGCGATTGGGCTTTGCGCGAATACGGTATAGATTTGGTATTCGTAAACGAATTTCCGCGCCGCCATCGTCCTTTTTATACGTATCCGCTGGATGCTATACGTACAATGAGTTTTGACGCGCTGTTCCGCGGGGTCGAAATAACCAGCGGCGGACGGCGGCAGCACGAATACGAAGCTCAGCTTGAGGCGTTGTCACGTTTCGGTGTCAAACTTGAAAGCATGGAAGATTATTTAGCCATATTCAAGTATGGCTGTCCTCCCCACGGCGGCTTTGCTATAGGTCTTGAACGTCTTACAGCAAAAATATTCGGTCTTTCGAATGTAAAAGAGGCCAGCTTGTTTCCGCGTGACCGCAGGCGTGTAACGCCGTAAATTTCCGGCGGCTCTAACGGTAGGGGAGGGGTATGCGTTTTTAGGCGGGAATAAGACCGGAAATGGCTAAAAGGCTGGAAATCATTATACGCCCAAATATGGGAGTTGACTAAATATGGCGGAGAGGAACTTTCTCCTTATATGTCCCTGAAATGTTTTGAAACACATTTCTAATTTTCTCTATGTTGATAAATATGACAAATTTATGTGATTTTGTCATAATAAATTGTCTTCTTGTTTTCTTTTCATCTTGCGAATTTCGTCATCAATTTGGTCTTTCAATTTAGCAAGTGAAATAAAATTTTTTATAGAATACACTAATGAGAAAATTAAATACGAACCTATAAGAAATCTAATATCAAGTTTGACCCATTTCCATTCGTATTTTAATGTAATAGACTTTAGCAATAATGCCGCCGTCGCGAATGCAAATAAAACTATATATAAAGTCATGATTCTTGATAATTGTTTTCTTTGTTTTTTCACAAATTTATCATTTTGAATTTCAGTAAAAGTAAAAGACATTATTTGGCTGAATGCAAGCGAAAACATTATTCCAATAATGGTATATATTGCTGAATAAAAATCATCACTGAATGATATTGGTGTGTATTGGAGACCAAAAGCGACAATGATTACAAAGATTGTTCTAAGTAACCATTTCATTTTTTCTTATCGCCTTTATAATTTCGGTTGTGTCCTGAAATTATTGGTAACTATCCGGCACCTTTGTTATCGGGGAACCAAACCACCACCGGGCCGGTGACGGGGGCGTTGCGGGGGCCATGCCCCCGCAGAGGGGGTAGCGGAGGACGCTTGCGGCCGGAGCGTGGGGTATACTTCCCCCACCGTCAACAAGTTAAGAAAACCGCCTGTCCATTGTTACCCAATTCAGCACTGAATCGTGACTGAAATGTATGAAAAAGTATATATTTTGTCTGTATCTGCAATGAATACCAAAGCCCAATCCCCTTAACTTGTTGACAGTGGTCTGCGCTCCCCCGCCCTTTAGGGCGGTTCGAGTTGGCAACGCCAAATAAAAAATGGTATTAGACGGGTTTGCGCCGCAAACCTCCACAGTTAAATAATTTCCTTACCCGATCGAATCACGTAAATAATTTCAACGCCTACAAGATACCTCGTCGCAAACGCCAGTCTTCGACCTTAGGCGCGCTTGCCGCGAGGTGGTTCATTATCGGCAATACTCCACATTTCATCCGTTTCAGCTTCATTAACTGGCACCGCTTCCACCGCAATACCGTCCGCGTCTATATAACCGTAATTAACATACCATAAAAGCGGCTCGATATTCCGCAAAGCGCCGGTAACCGTGCCTTTGGCTATCCAGAGATCCCTGTCCGCTGCCGTTAACGGCTAAAAAGAAGATGCGCTGGCGAACCTCGGGGTCGCAGGCCCTGTTCGTATAACTTTCAATAAATGTCCTGTGCGCGCAACTTTCATTACGGCAAAGAAACCGTTGTTTGCTGTTTTCAGAGGTTCCGTTCTTTATCACATTTTCGCTTCCGCAATGCGGGCATTTTACCGGTGTTAATACCATACCCCAAACTCCCCTTCTCTGTTATTGATTTATAGACTTTATTTTACTATGGCCTTTATCTCCTGTCAACGATTTTGTCCGTTCTCATAACAAATAGGACAGTTACGGGATGTGAATGTGTAAGCCCAGAGTAGAGGAAAATTCGGCGGGGGTCAAGAAACCGAGAGCGGCGTGAGGTCTGTAGAAATGGT
>JAITDS010000165.1 GCA_031282435.1 Spirochaetaceae bacterium | reverse complement strand
GATTACGCGGTCAGTGATGACGCGGGGCGGCTGATAAAACGGCATCCTGATTGGAAGACAATACGGAGCATCGGGGTTGCGGAATCAAGCCGTGAGGCGGCGGGGAAGACGACTGAGGGACGGCGTCTTTTTGTATCCGGTCTGCCTGCGGACGCCGGACAGTTCGCTAAGAGTGTCCGCTCACATCGGGGAATAGAAAACCCGTTACATTATGTGCTTGACGTAGCGTTTGGAGAAGACGGCTCCCGGTTACGCAAGGATAACGGGCCTGAAAACATGGCGATATTGAGGAAGCTGGCATTGACGATAGCGAGATCTGATACGGAAACGAAAAGCAGTATAATAGGACGGCGGAAACAGACGGCATGGTCTAATGAATATCTTGAACGCCTGCTCTTTCAATTTTCTTTTGCCTCTGATTCAGGATAATTTATATGCGCTTGCCCTGCGCTACCCCACCCCCGCCTCACCCGCACACCTCGCTCCCCCGCATTTTTGCGGTCGCTGGAATACTTCACATTCTTTTATCGCAACCGCAAAACGTTATAAACAACCGGAACGTTATCGCGGATAATAATAGGCGTTTCAATTCGTGTTAATCCGCGTCAATTCGCAGACATATCTTTTTATGTAAACGTATATGGGGGGGGGGGGGCTAACGTTTTTTCAACTCTTCCAGTTCGGCGGCGGCGATCTCCCATTCCGCGGATTTTGCGGCGACAGCGGCGGCGTTTTGCCTAAGCCGCTCTTGAATAGCGCGGCTTTTTTCGCCCGATGTGTAAACTTCGGGAGTGGCAAGCCGGGCTTCGAGCGCGGTTTTTTCCGCTTCCAGCGCGTCAAGACTTTCAATAAGGGCGGCCTCTTCGCGCTCCATACGCCGGACGGCGGCGGCGCGTTTCTTTTCGGCCTCTCGCATCTCCTTGCCTGCCGTTTTTGCTTCTTTCCCGCTACCCCCTTTCTCCTTGTCCGCCGCCGATTTTTTTTCGCCCTTTTCGCCCTTTTCGCCCTTTTCGCCCCTCTCACTCTTTTGACTGTTTTGCCCGCCCCCCAAAGGCGATTCAACAGATTCAAGAAAAGACGTATAGTTTCCGTAGTAGAGCCTGTGAGCCTGTCCCGCCGGCTGCCCCGCTGGTAAAAAAAGCGTTTTGCGGGAAAGAGCGTCCATAAAAGCGCGGTCGTGGGAGACAAAAACGATTGCGCCCGTGTAGTCAAGCAGAGCCTCCAGCAGAATATCCTTGGCGTACAAATCAAGATGGTTCGTAGGTTCGTCCAAAATAAGCAGATTTGCGGGGCGCAACAGAATTCGCAACAGGGCCAGACGGCTTCTTTCGCCGCCGGAAAGGACGGAGATTTTCTTGAATACGTCGTCTCCGCGGAACAGGAACGCGCCCAGCATATCGCGGAGGTTCGGGATAACGGACATAGGGGCCGCGTCTTCCAGTAAACCCAAAACAGTCATCCCGTTATCAAGCGTTTCGGCGGCTTCCTGCGAAAAACAGGCGCTTACAACGCCGGCTCCGTAGCTTACTGAGCCTTCATGCTCCTCGTCCGCTCCCGCAATTATCCGCAACAGCGTGCTTTTACCCGCCCCGTTTACTCCGGCGACAAGCAGTCTATCGCCGGCTTCAACGCATAGGTCTAGGTTGGAAAGGACTCGTTTTGTCCCGTAAGACTTGCCAACTTTTTCAAGTCTTAGCGCGATGCGGCCTGAATGAGGCGGTGGCGGCAGTTTTATAGAAATCTTTTTTAAGTTTTCAGGTATTTCTATACGCTCCATTTTTTCCAGTTTCTTAATTCGCTCTTGCACCATGGCGGCTTTGCTTGGTTTGTATCGAAAACGGCGGATTAAGTCTTCGGCGCGGGCAATTTCGTCCTGCTGTTGTTTGTAGGCGGCGATGAGGGTTTCAATTTCGCTTTTCCGGCGTGTTTCGTAGCTTGTGTAATTCCCCGGCCAGCGTTTTAGCCTGCCTTGAAACAGTTCGTATACTTCGTTTATGGTGGTGTCGAGAAAGTAGCGGTCGTGGGATACCAGCAGGAAAGCGCCGCCAAAGTCGCGCAGCCAATTTTCCAGCCATTCGCGGCCCTCGATGTCCAGGTAGTTGGTCGGTTCGTCAAGTAACAGTATGTCGGGTTTTTCCAGCAGAGTTTTAGCAAGCGCTATTCTCATCTGCCAGCCGCCTGAGAATTCATCCGTAAAGCGTTCAAAATCGTTTTCCGTAAAGCCAAGCCCGCTTAAAACTAGGCTTATTTGTTTATCCAGATGCCAAAAACCGGCGGTTTCGAGTATTTCACCGATTTTTTCAGCCTCGTGCAGCAGGTTTTGTGTCTTTGCGTCGTCGGTTTTTGATGTTTGCAGCAGGTTTTCTATCTCTTTCCGGCGTTCAAGCATGGTTGTATACTGGGAAAAAGCGGTTTTTGTTTCTTCCCATAGAGTTTTTCCTTTGTGTACCAGCCCGTATTGGGGTAAATATGTTATGCGCGCGCCTTTTTCTAACGCGCGTTCTCCGCAATCGTATGGAATTATTCCGGCAATCACCTTCATTAATGTGGATTTTCCGGCGCCGTTAGCCCCGCAAAGCGCTGCCCTTGAACCGGTTTTCAGTTTTATGTCCGCGTTGTGTATTATATTCCGCTCGCCAAACGCCAGCGATACGCCGGTAAATTGAACAAAAGCCATTATCCAATAATAACGCGCCCACTCCCTTCCCGCCAGTACGCCGCCGGCCCCGCAAACGGCTTGAATATCCGTCAAAAATGTATATGCGTTTTTGAATGAACCACCTCGCGGCAAGCCGCGAGGTATCTTGTAGGCGTTGACATTATTTATGTGGTTCGATCGGGTAAGGAAATTATTTAACAGTGGAGGTTTGCGGCGCAAACCCGTCTAATACCGTTTTTTATTTGGCGTTGCCGGCTCGAACCGCCCTAAAGGGCGGGGTATTAGACCCCACTGCGAATAAACAAGCATATCCGCGCTTGCGACGCGCAACGGGATTGTAGGGGTGCGAAGCAGACACGGCGCCCCTGCGGGGGCGGCGTGGCCGGAGCGGTAGCGGAGCCCCGAAAAGCCCGGCTCCCGGCGCGGAGCGCCGGGAATGCGCCCAAATTAAAAAAAATTGTTGTAATGTTGAATTACCGGGACGGCAAACGGCATCTTAACTTTCGTTGTTTGTTTGTGATATAGTAAAATCCATGGGTTGGTTTGAAGCGGCGCAGAAATTTTATGCGGAAATAAGTCCCGTTCTTGACGTCGTGATACTTGCTTTTCTTATATACACGACATACGGTTTGTTGGCCAAAACACAGGCCATACAGCTTTTGAAAGGGGCGGGCTTCCTTGCCCTAATATTCGCCGTCGCCTATGTGTTAAAACTGGATACCCTGCTGTGGATTTTGAACTTGTTGGCGCCCGGCCTTTTAATCGCGATAGCCATTGTTTTCCAGCCGGAACTTCGCAAAATAATCATTCAGCTTGGCCTAACCGAGATTTTTAGGCCGGACACCAAACCGCGTCTTGGACAGCTTGAGGCGGTGCTTACGGCCGCTGAACTGCTTTCCGAACAGCGGCGCGGGATGCTGATTATTTTTCCGCGTAGAACCAACATAAAAAATATAATTGAAACCGGAACGCGGATCAACGGCGAAATATCTTCAACATTGATAGTTACGGTTTTCCAGTTTGACGGCCCCTTGCATGACGGCGCTATGGTTATTCAAAACGGACGCATCGCCGCCGCCGGATGTTTTCTGCCGCTTTCCGAACAGCAGGACATACGAAAAAGTTTCGGCACGCGGCACCGCGCCGCGCTCGGAATGTCCGAACAGTCGGATGCCGTAGTGTTGGTAGTTTCTGAAGAAACGGGCGCAATATCACTCGCCTATGACGCGCAAATCTATTACGACCTTTCTCCTGCCGAGATTCAGGTTAAGCTGCGCGACTTGCTTGATCATCCCGCAAGAGGCGCGGCAAGCGAAAATAACGACGAGGCTTTACTTTTAGCCGCCGATTCTGACGAGGCGGAGGCAATGAACGGCGGCGCGGAAGTTTCGTTTGTAGGAGACGTCAATGAATCCGGTGAAACCATTGCTAAACATAAATAAAATAATAAAATTACTTACAGTAAACAGTCCCGCGAAAATCCTTTCACTGGTTATGGCGATTTTCCTTTTTATGTTTCATAATATCAATCTGCTAAAAATAAAATCTATTTCCTCTAAATTGCAAATAGAAACGGCTAACAATTTAATAATTACAAATATTATTCCGGAAAGCGTAAATTTAAAACTTCGCGGCAATGAAAACGATATTGCCGGCATATCAGGAAGCGAGATAATAACTTTTATTGATTTAAGCGCTTACAAGGAACCGGGAACTTATCATGTCCCTGTTCAGATTATTAAAAGCGGTACGGCGCTTAACGTTGATCCGCTTGAAATATCGGTTGAACCGGCCGACATTTCTATTAATCTTGATAAATTAGCCGTTAAATCCGTTCCTGTTTTTCCTGACATTTCAGGAAAACTCGCATCGGGGTACTATATTATTTCGGAAAAAATTGAACCGTCCGAAATTCAAATTGAAGGTCCTGAAGCAGGGATAAATGCTATTTCAGAAATAAAAACCGAAACTTTTGATATTTCGGACCGCTACAATGATTTTTCACTTCAAATAGAGCTTGTTCAGCCCGGTCCGTCTTTTACATTCCGCGGTAATCCTATAGTTCAATACAGCGCGGTTGTAAAAGAAACGTCCATTCAAAAAGATTTTTCTGATATTTATATCAGCGCGGTAAATTTAAATGAAGCGTTTACCGCCAAAATTACGCCGGAAACCGGCGGCATAACGTTGCGCGGAGCTTATGCGGAACTAAACGCGTTTGTTCCGGATAACGGCGCGCTTATCGTGGACTGTTCCTCTATATCAGAGGAAGGAACTTTTGAATTAAACGTAACGCCTGAGATTGGGCAGCCGCTTACATTGTATTCGTATCAACCGGAAAAAGTAACGGTAGAAATCACAAAACGGAAAGAATGATGCGGGTAAATTCAGATAAACCTGATACAGCATTAAAAATATCATACCAGTCTAAAGGTTTGTATGTTTGTCCGGTATGCAGTGAAGAGTTCCGGCGTGAAGAATTATTGTCCGGTAGCGGGCGGCTTAACGCGGGATTGCTTACCGACGAATTACACCGCTTGTATGTGCCTTCCGCAAAATACGGTAGTATATATCCGCTGTCGTATCTTGCTACAGTTTGCCCCGCGTGCTGGTTTGCCTCTATGGAGGCGGATTTTGGCAAAATACCTAAAGAACATATACGCGAAGCTCTTTCAGAATCGGACGCGCGTAAGCATGAGGCGGAAATGATATGCGAAGGCGTAGACTTTAGAAAGCCCCGGACATTACGCGCCGGAATCATCTCTCAATATTTAGTTATGCGGTGCTATGACTATTATAAACCCGATGTTTCTCCCACAATTAAACAGGGTGTCGCCGCTTTACGCGCCGCCTGGCTTCTTGAAGAACTTGACCAAAAAGATCCGGGGCAGCACTATGACTGGCTTTCCGTCTTATTCAAAAAAAAGGCGTGTTTCCTTTACAGCGAAGCGTTGAAACGCGAGACCGGCGGCAGCGAGACGCTTTCAGGTATGTCTAACCTTGGGCCGGACAGCGATAAAAATTATGGTTACGAAGGCGTTCTTTACATATCCGGACTTCTACAGTACAAATATGGCGATACCAGAGACGCGGAACGCCGTTTTGCGTCTCTTAGTGAAATTAAACGCAATTTGGCAAAGATGTTCGGAATTGGAAAATCGTCAAAAAGCAAACCGGGGCCGCTGATGGAAAAATCGCGCGCCCTTTACGACGCGCTTGCGAAAGAACTCAGTGAGTTTGATTAGAGCAGTTTGTTATTGGCGTAGATTTCATGCAGTCCGAATAACTTAATGCCTTCGTTTGGAAAACTTTCCTTTACTTTGTTTACCGCCCGTTCAATGCCAAGCGCCTCGTCCATGTCGCACCATATTACCATCACAAAATTTTCTTCCGGCCATACCGCGTCCCCCATACGAGGTCCGTGACGGCCTACGCCGTGTACGTCCGGTATCTTTGTGTAAAATTTTGCGACACCTTCGCCGCGCAACGCATCCATAATATTTTCTTCAATGGTTAAATTGCCTATAATTTCCAGCCTCATAATTACTCCTTCGCTTTTCCTTCCTATTTTCTTTTTTCGGCTTCCGCCATCTTCATTTCATTTCTATGCTGTTCCGCTTTCTTTTCCTGTACGAGTCTTTTTAGGTCGGCTTTAGTTAAACCTGACGCAATGCCTTCGCGCTCCATATCGGCGATAGCGCGGCGCTCGTCATCATGTTTGTTAAGTTTAGCATATATCGCGGGCATTAAAAACAGAGTCATAAGCGTGCCAAATGTTAAGCCGCCAAAAACCGTCTTGCCTATAGGGGCCACCATTTCCGAACCTTCGCCCGGGGCAAACGCCAACGGCGCAAGTCCCAGCACTGTCGTAAGCGTTGACATTAATATAGGGCGCAGACGGTTGCCCGCCGCCTCGATACAGGCTTCTTCCAGTCCATAGCCGCGCTTTCGCAGCAGGTTGGTGTAGTCAACAAGCACGATACCGTTGTTCACTATTACGCCTATCAATACAAGCAGGCCGACAGCCGTAAGTATGTTAAAACGCTCGCCTGTGATACCGTATATCGCGACAACTCCTATAATGCTGAGCGGAATTGTAAAAAGTATGATGAACGGGTCGCGGAAACTTTCAAACAAACTCGCCATTACGCCGAAAACAAGAGCAACAGCGACGACCATTATCAGCAAAAAGTTTATAAACATTTTTATCATTTCCGAGTTGTCACCCTCATAAGTTATGATAACGTCGTCTTCCGAAGGGATTTCCGTCTTTATCATAGCCTGAATCTGCGAGTCAAGGTCGTTCAGTTTCACGCCCGGCTTAATGCCGGCGGTTACATGGATTACGCGGCTTTGATTTTCGCGGTTTATGGTCATAGGGCCGGTTCCTTCCCTGTAGAAAGCAAAATTGGAAAGCGGAACACGGGCGCCGGTAATTGAGCTTCGCACAAAAATATGATCCAGAGCGGGCAGACTGTTCCTGTCGGCTTCCGCAAGTATCAATATTATATCAAGGTCGTCATTACCAATTTTGAATTGGGATGCCGTTATGCCGTCAACCGCCGCCTTAATCTCGTTGCCTACGGTATAAGCGTTAAGTCCCAGCGCGTACATACGCTCTCTGTTCAGTTCTATTTCAATTTGAGGCAGTCCGTCGTTAAGACTTACCTGCGGCTCCGTCACGCTTGGTATTCTTTCTTTCAAAAGTTCCGCTATCCTGTCCGCTATTAATTTCCCTTTCACCAAATCTTCCGTACGCAGAACTATGTCTACGGGGTTGCTGCTGCCGCCCATCATACCGCCGCCGCCGCTGGAAAAGCGAAACAAAACTCCGGGGAACTGGTTGAAATACGGCCTTATAACCGCCTGAACCTCGTCGGCCGTCATAATCTGCTCATTAAAATCCAGCAAATTTATACGCAAAGAACCGGAATTGCTGCTGCTTCCGCTACCGAAACGCCCGCCGCCGCCGGCGTTCAGAATAATCCGTTTGTAGGCATTCTGCCCGTCTTTTACCAATTCCTTTTCAACAATGCCCTGCACCTGCTTCAAAGTTTTTTCCGTTTCTTCCAACGCCGTACCCAAAGGCATAGTAATGTTTATCGAAACGGAATCCGCCGCCTGTTCCGGCATGAATATCCACCCTATTTTAGGTATAAGCATGATGCTGCCTACAAACAAAATAAAAAGAACGCCTACTACAAGGAGTTTATGACGCAATATTTTTGCCACAAGTCTACGATAGCCGTTCTCCATGCCCGTCAAGAATCTCGCAAAATATCCGTCAATTACGGCAAGTTTTCCTTTCAACGGAGCCTGCTTGCGTGTTAAAAGCGGCATATAGTGGCTGGAAAGTATCGGCACCAGAAAAAGCGCCGTAAACAGCGATATGGAAAGCGAAAACACAACCGTAAACGCGAGTCCGGCGAATAGTTCCCCCGCCATCTCCAATAAACCTTGAAACATAACCAGCGGCAGGAATACGCAGACCGTTGTAAGCGTTGACGCTGTTATGGCGACTATCATTTCTTCCGTACCCAACATTGCCGCGGGGATTAGTTTTGCCCCTTTTTCACGGTAGTGGTAGATGTTTTCAAGGATAACAATTGAATTATCGACCAGCATACCAACACCAAGAAAAAGTCCGGCAAGCGTCATAAGATTCAGCGTAAGACCCCAAAAGTACATTACAAGCAGGGTAATAACAATGGAAACCGGAATACTAACGCCGATAATTATTGTGGGTTTTATAGAACGCAGAAATAAAAATAGAATCAACACGGCAAGAACAGCGCCGCTTACCGCGCTTTCCGTTACGTTGTTCAATGAACTTTCAATCATATCGGTTGTGTTAAAGATTTCGGTAATTTTTATATCGCTTGGAAGCTCCGCGCTTAAATTTACCAGCCGCTTCCGCAAATCTTTTGCGACCTGAACCGAGTTTGTGCCGCTCTGCTTCTGTACGCTAAGCTGAATCGCCTCCTGCCCGTTCACGTATACAACGCTCTGCTGGTCCGCGTAACCTTCACGCACGTCCGCAATATCGCGCAGATACACTTCTATAGGCTGGCCGCCGTCAGAACCGGAGGGCGCGTAATATATGACGGTGTTGCGTATCTCGTCCAGAGAAGTATACTCGCCCATAGTGTTTAATATGAACGTTATGCCGCCTTCCGTGATTGAGCCTGCCGCGACCTGCGAATTCTGCGAAATAATCATCTGCTGTAATTGAGTAACGGTTAGGCCGTACGCTTCCAACCTTGAAGACTGTATTTCGACACGGATTTGCCTGTCCCGTCCGCCGGTTACGCTCGCGGTGGCGACACCGGGTATCTGCTCCAAACGCGGAACGATAGAATCATTTGCTATCTCCCGCAGATCTTCCGGCGAGCGGTTTTCAGACACCACCATCAAGCCCATAACAGGCATCATGGAAGGGTCAAATTTGAATATGGTAGGAGAATCCGAGCCGTCCGGCAGGTAACGGCGTACCCGGTCAAGAGCGTCCCGTATCGAATTTGACGCATCCGCAAGATCCGTTCCATAGTTGAACTCCATGGAAACCATGCTTGAACCTTTGGAGGACGTTGAATTTATCTGTTTTAAGTTTGAAACGCTGGAAAGCGCCGCCTCAAGCGGACGCGATATGGAACGCTCTACTTCCTCAGGCCCCGCTCCCGTGTAGGTTGTCGAAACCATGATATACGGGTAGCTGACATCCGGCAGCAGGTCTATTGGCAGATTGATAAGGGCAAAGCCGCCTAAACCTATCAACAGCGCGAATATTATAAATATCGTCGTAGGGTGCGAAACTATATTTTTTGTTAAACTCATTTTCTTTCCTTATATTTTTTTGTTAATAGGAATTGCCCGCCAACGCGCTTAGCCGCCGGCTCTCTTTTCAAAAGAGAAGAGTCTCCCGAAAAAAGAAGAGTGCAAGTCCTCGCAAAATTCTCACACATTTTATGTTTTCAGGCGGCCTTTTTAAGCGGCCTATTGTATAATGTTTACGCGACTGCCGTCCGCAAGCGTTGTCTGGCCGCGAACTACAATTTGATTGCCCGGTTTTAAGCCGTCCGTTATTTCAGTCATGCCGTCAACACTCAAACCTACGCTTACAGGCGTCCGCTTGGCGATTTTAACGCCTTCTTCTGAAGTATCATCAACAATCATGTACACAAAACGTTGATCGGAACGCTGTAAAACAGCGTTTTCCGGCACCGAAATTACTTTATTCTTTTCTTCCGTTATAATTTTTACGGTAGCAAACATACCGGCTTTAAGTTTGTCGCCAGGATTATCCACATTTACCTTTATCTTCATTGTACGTGAAGAAGTGTCTACAACAGGGCTTATCTCGGATATTCTTCCCCGAAAACTATCACTAGGGTATGCGTCAAGCGTTATCTCGCACGGAAGCCCCATTTTTATTCTATATATAAAACGTTCCGCGACATAAAGTTGAATTTCAAGTCCGCCGCCGCCGGAAATAACGGCTATTGCGGAGCTTTGCCCTATTTTCATTCCAACCTGACCGGGAAGATTAGAGATAATGCCGGATATAGGCGCCCTGACAATGCTGGTTAAATACTGCATTCCGGGTTGGGAAGGGTCAACGTCCGCTATGGGAGACCCCTTCTCTACACGGCTTCCGATAGAAACATAACGGTTTGTAATAACGCCCGCAGTATCGGAATATACGTCAACGGACGAACCGGCAACCATATCGCCGGAAAGCGTAAGATAATCCACCATTTTTCTAGTTTCCACAGTCGCGGCGCTGACGGCGAACACTGCCTGCGCCGGCGCTTGCGGCGGCCCGCCGCGGGGCGGACTACCCTGCGCTTGACCGCTTGGCGGCTGATCCTTGGATTTACAGGCCGCAAGCGGCAACAGTAAAGCGATAATCAACATAAAAATTAAATTCTTAGCTTTATTTGTTTTCAATTTTTTTATCCTTCTATTTTACTTTTTGACTTTTAATATCATTCCGTACGCATCATAAGCGAACCAAACGGCGCTCCTATAGAGTATTCAAGGTCTATAAGCCCCTGCAAATAATTTGATTCCTGCTGGTACAGGTTAAGACGGGCATTGTTAAGCTGCGTGTTAGCCTGATGCACCTGAAGCAGGCTCTGTAAACCGTTGTTATATGCCGTCAGCGTTTCATTGTAACTCCGCATCGCAAGCTCGGCGGTAGAGCGCTGCGCTTCAATATTTGACCTAATCTGTTCCAGCGAATATACCTTGTTAGTAACATCAAGCTCCATTCCTTGTTCAGCCTGAGCGAGAGCAATGCTGAGCGTTTTTATGTTGTCGTCTAAATCCATAATAGACTGGGCATCCGGACTAAACGGCAGTAAGCTGTTAAGCGCCCAAGAAAGCCCCAACGTAAACGTACTGCTGGATGAAGCCGTGTTTTGATTCTGTTTTGTCTTTCCTAAATTAGTATCAACATTGACATTCGAGTCGTTGCTTGAAAAACCGTTTGTCCAGCCAAGCGAGAGGTTCGGAGTCATTTTTTGATAAAACTGAGCCTTACGCTGACTCTGCAACGCCCTAAGCTGCTGCTTTTGCACATTAATATCGGGATTGTTGTTCTTCGCCTGCCGCGTAAATTCTTTTGCGTCAATGGGCAGGTAACTAATATGTTCTATCGGCAAAAACAATTCAAAATCAGTATCGAGAGGAAGCCCAAGCGTCATGGCAAAGTTTGATTTAGCAAGACGCAGACCGTTTAACGCCTGATCGATATTCGGCCTCATAGTTTCAACACTCACGCGCGCCTGAAGATAGTTAAGCTCCGGCTGCCTTCCCGCCTGATACTGACTTCTTGCCGATGCCGCCTGTTCTTCCGCGTTCTGTAGGCTTTCCTGAAGCTGCTTTACCTGCTCATCTAGCAGCATTATGTTAAAATAAGACTTTCTAACATCCCGCTCCATTTGCAGTTTTGCCTGCTCCAGCGAAAGAAGTCCGGTATCGTAATCCATTTTCAGGTAATTCATCGCCTCAAACAACGCGAAATTTAACGCAAGTTGCAACTGTATCTGCCCTTGAAATACCGTTGACGACGTATCCTGCGTCTGTTTATTCATGCCGGGCGTTGAAAAATCACCCGTTACATTTGAATTTTGCGAATTGATATTTGCCCCGCCGGAAAGATTGACGGCGGGTAAAAATTTATTCCACGAATTAGCGGAAGCGCGGCGCTTTGTATCCGTTCCAACACGCTGCCGTTCAAGCGACAAATTGTTTTTTATCGCAAGGTCCACCGCTTCCTCCGGAGATATCCGCATCACAACGGCAGGTAACGCGGTCTGCGGCGGCGCAGTTTGCAACTGCGCCGCTTCCTGCCCAAAAACAATGTTCAAATTAAACATCATCGCCGCTAAACATATAAATCTTTTACTAGTCATTATCCCCTCTACCCGGTTCATTTTTCATATTACACCTTAAACCTCACCGCCCCGTCCGTTCCCAGCGCGATGAATCTATAAAAGTTCCTAAAATATTCTTTAGGGATTGCCGTATAATCCATAGAAACCGGCTTTCTGATAAGCGTGTCTGTAATAATGAACAAAATTACTAGCGTCATGGTTTCATCAATTAGCGGTTTTCCCGAAATATTTCTAACGCCCGAAAAAATTTGAAGCATTCTAATATGCCGCTCACCCGCGTCCTTATCGGGACACGATATTTTATTAAAATCGCTTCCCCGCATCTTAAGGGCGCTGATTGCCGCGAGAAACTCCGGTTCCGAAGTAAGAAAACTTCCTATGGCGCATATCGCAAGGTACAACTGTTCCTCAGGAACGTCCGATTTCATCGAGACGTTCTGCGCGTGTTTTATCACGTCTTCAAATTCACCCATAAAAAGCTGCCTCAGCATATCGCGTTTACTTGCGAAATGCGCGTACAATCCGCTTTTGGAAATACCGGATTTTTCGGCTACCATAGACATAGACGCCGCCCAAGGCCCCGCGGCGGCAACAGCGCTCGCCGCCGCTTTAATACGCCCCGTGCGTCGTGGCCCCCCCCCCCCCCCCCGGGGGGGGCGGGGGCCGCCCGCGGGCCGCGGGGCCCGGGCCGGGCCGGCGCGGAGTTGGGGAGGGGAGGGGGGG
>JAITDS010000116.1 GCA_031282435.1 Spirochaetaceae bacterium | reverse complement strand
CTCCAAGACAGCCGATAAAAATCCTCCCCAAAAACGGAAACGAAAACGCGAAAGCCGCAATATTCTATATAACAATACTGTCCGACGAACTCGATTATTACAGCATTGAACCATACATCAAAAGCGGTGGAAAAGTGATTCCGTTTCCGTCAAAAATAGAGAAAGATGAAGAAAATACGGAAGTTACATTATATATATACCCCGCCAACGGATATATACTTCAAGATATTTCATACAAATACAAAGCAACCGGCGGAGAGTGGAAGAGCATAGACCGGCCGGAGAATAGCGACAGCAATATATTGACATGGAAGTTTGATATGCCGCCCGCCGGTGAAGACACAATAAAACTAAACGCCGTATTTCAGGGAGGATATGAGGCGATGAGTGTAATTGATGGTAATGACGGTAAAAAAACAACACCTCATTCCACGCTCAAAGAAGCGATTGAGTCCGTCAAGGCTGGCGAACAAGGCATTGTAAGCATATTGCAAGACGAAATTACGCTTGGCGGGAGCATATCGATTACGGGGGGAAAAAAGATAACGATAGTTTCGAACAACTGGGAACCCAAGACGGTGAGTCGCGGGGCGGAAACCGGAAGCCTGTTTGAGATAAACGGCGGAGCGGCTCTTACCCTGAGCGGGGCGTTGGGAAATTTGACGATAGACGGAGAAGATGTAAACGGGACTATCGGGCCGCTCATCGCCGTGTCTGGCGGGGGGACGCTTAGCATAATCAACGAGCCGGGGTCCAAAACAACAGGCGTAACGCTAAAGAATAACAAGACTGGCGGGCAGACACCCGACTTGTTGTCATACTTGTCGTCAATAGACCCGATTGATGATGTAAAAGCAGGAGTTGTGGTTGGGAACGGCGGTTATTTTAATATGGAAAGCGGGGTAATAAACGGGAACGACATAGGGGTGTTTACCGTCGACGGCATATTTGAGATGAACGGCGGCGAAATAGAAGGTAATCTACTAATTGGCGCGCGTGTGAACAACGACGGCATATTTGAGATGCGCGGCGGGGAAATAAAAGACAACCCCACAATCGGCGTATTTGTGAACGACGACGGCATATTTGATATGAAGGACGGGGTAATAAAAAACAACCTCGCGGGCGGCGTATGGGTGAACACCTACGGCGTATTCAATATGAACGGCGGCGTTATAGAAGGGAACAGAGATATTGGGGTCTTACCCTTAGAGAAATCCGAGCCTATAGGAATTTTAGCGTTTGGGGAGTTTACTATGGGGGGCAACGCCCGCGTTGACAAAAATAATTTTGTATATCTCTATACTTTCCCCGCTTTCCCCGAAAAAATAATAAAAATTGAGCCGGACAATCTTCCTGATTTAGCCGCGGTTATTATAATTATACCCCTCCCTGCCACCCTTTCCGGCGATGTACCCGTCGTGCTGGAACACCGCGACGGAGGCGAGCTTAAAGACAAAGACGTTGAGAAGTTTAAGCTTTTATCCACAGATATGAGTATTGACTGTGTAGACGGTAAAGGGGTATTGGCGAAGTTTAAGGCGGGACTTAGCATAGACGGCGGGGCCATAAAAAAATATACCTCGCTGGAAAAAGCCGTGTCCGGTGCTAAGGAAGGCGTTCAAAATGTGATAAGCCTGCTCAAGCCGGTTGAAATAGGTTCGCCAATACCTATTGACAAGAATATAACGCTTGTAACGGCGAGGCCATTGGATAAAGGCATTATACGCAAAAACGGCTTTGAAGAACACCTGTTTAATGTATCGTCCGGCGGCGTACTTACGTTGGATGGGGGGGGGGGGGGCAATCCGCTAGTAATTGACGGCAGTAAATACGACGCTACGGGAGCGCTCATAGAGGTGAGCGGCAACGGTAAAGTTACAATGAACAACGGTGTAACGCTGAGAAACAACAAGCATGGCGCTGTGAATATGACCGGCGGCACGTTTACAATGACCGGCGGTGAAATCAGCGAGAATGAGGCGAGCAGAGGCGGCGGCGTGTATATGAACGGCGGAACATTCACGATGACCGGCGGAGTAATAACGAAAAATAAGGCGCGGACCAACGGCGGTGCCGTGTATATTATCGGCGGCGGCATATTTAGAGGCGCTGGGGAAATCAGCGGTAATGAAGCGACCGACGGTGGTGGCGGCGTGTATATGACCGGCGGAACATTTACGCTGGGCAGCAACGGGAAAATCAGTGAAAATACGACGGACACCAGCGGCGGCGGCGTGTTTATGGACGGCAGAACATTTATGCTGAACAGCAACGGGGAAATCAGCGGCAATACGGCGCGGACCAACGGCGGCGGCGTGTTTATGCAGGGAAACAGCGTATTTACGAACCAGGGAGGGACAATCCACGACAATGAGGCAACGAACGGCAGAGGCGGCGGCGTGTATTATACGGAGGAATCCAGTCAGGTGTCGCCCCCGCCTGAAAAATTCAAAGAGTACATCATGGATAATACGGCGGCGGAATACCAGGATTTGTACCCTCCGTATATTCCCCTCGTTGAGCCTTTTTGGTAACTAATAGAAAATGGATGGGGGGGGGGGGGGCTTACGCGCTTGCGCCGCACTTGCTACAGAATTTCAGTCATGAGGGCGCATCCTGCTTCAGTAAAACTCCGGCAATTTAGTTTATGCTTGCGCGCCGGTATGGAAACAGCGCCACCCTTTATATTATAATAACTTGTCGTAATAACCCGTAAGCCAAGGCCGCTTTTGTCGTAAAAGACAGGGCAGGAAACCCGCTGGCCGGCTTGCGGGAATAAAATTTCAGGAGATTGTCTTATGAAAAGAATTAGTTTATTGAGCGCTTTTTTGTGCGCCGCCGCAGTATTGGGCTTTGCCTCTGCAAAACAAGAACCTTCGCGGCTTACAATTTATAGTTTGAAGGGGCCGTCCGGCGTCGGCATGATAAAACTTTTTGAGACGCCGCCTAATATCAGCAATACACAAGTTAATATGGAAGCGCTTGCCTCCAGCGATTTGATGGCCGCGCGGTTTATAGCGGGCGAGGCGAAAGTGGGCATTCTGCCGCCGAATGTCGCGGCCAAGATAGCGGCCAGCGGGAAACCCGTACAAGTTGCCGCCGTAACAGGGCTAGGAATGTTAAGCCTGCTGTCAGGCGATCCGGCAGTCAAAACGATAGACGACCTTAAAGGAAAGACCATCACGGTAGCGGGGCAAGGCGCGGCTCCGGATTATGTTTTCAGAAAGATACTTGTGGCGCATAACTTAAACCCCGATCTTGACGTAAAGCTGGACTATTCCCTTGCGTACCCGGAGATAGCGCAGTCGCTTATTGCGGGACGGATAAATCTTGCCCTCATTCCGGAACCGTTTGCTACGATGGCGCGGCAAGGCAACGAAAATTTGGCGCAAGTAAGCGATATTCAGGCCGAGTGGGAAAAAGCCGGCGGTCAGGAGAACTACCCCATAACCACGCTGGTTATCGATGCGCGTTTCGGTAAAGAAAATCCCGCCGCGGTGGAAACGATTATGACGGCGGTAAAAAATTCGATTGACTGGGTAACGGCAAATCCGGCGGAAGCCGGAGACTTGGTAGAAAAGTACGGGCTTGGCATTAAGGCATCGGTTGCCGCCGCGTCTATTCCACGGAGCAACTACACGTTTATTGACGCTAATACGGCGCGACCCGCGCTCACTTCTTTGTATAAAACGCTTCTAGAGTTTGCCCCCGATTCGATAGGCGGGCATTTACCGGCGGATGATTTTTATTATTGAATTTGATTGGACTTGTCAGCCGAACCGTTTGCTTGCCGGCCAGCCTTTTTGAAAGCTGACAAGTCCTTTCAAAATGCGGAACGTTTTGCGTTTTCAAACGGAAGCCGTAAACTTGAGCTTGCGGAAAAGCCCTATTATCAAAGTTTGTAACGCGCTTAACAGGGGATTTGGCGTATGAGCGCGGCGCGAAGCGGGCATCCGTTAAGTTTTTTCGCGGGGCTTGCCTGTTTTTTTCTAATCTGGCAGATTGGGGCGTGGTTTACCGGCAGTGAAATTATTCTGCCGGCGCCGCTTTCCGTCATAGAAAAATTATTTGCGCTTATTAAAACCGAGCGTTTTTTGAGCGCTTTCGCGGCTTCCAGCGTAAGACTGCTGGCAGGACTGTTGATTTCCGCGCCGCTTGGCATATTGGCGGGACTTGCGGCGGCGCTGGATAAGCGAATCGCGGCGTTTTTACGGCCTTTTTTCTCAGTCATTGCCGCCACTCCCGTTATGTCCGTTATTTTAATCGCTTTTTTGGCCTTCGGTTCCGAAAAAACTCCTGTTTTTACAGTCTTTTTGATGGTGTTTCCCGTGATGGCGGCCAATACTATGGCGGGCGTTAAGGCCGTAGACCCTAATCTAATAGAACTTTTTAAGGTATATAATCTTGGCGGTATTGAAAAATTACGCTTCCTATACATACCGTCCCTGATTCCGTTTTTGACAGCGGGGCTTCACAGCGGTCTGTCGCTCGGCTGGAAGGTGCTGGTTGCCGCTGAGGTTCTTGTTCAACCCGTTTCGGGACTTGGTTCCGGTATGCAAATGGCAAAGGCGCGTCTTGAAACCCCGGAGCTTTTTGCGTGGACGGCGGCAACGGTGATAGCCGCCGCGCTGTCCGCCCTGCTGCTTGAATTTATTGTTTCACCCAAAAAACGGCGCTAAAGCGAGGCGGGACGTTCCCGCTTTTATGACGCGCAAGCGATTGTAGGGGTGCGAAGCCGCGCAGCGGCGAAGCAGACGCGGCGCCCCGCAGGGGCGAAGCGGCCATAGCCCCGAAAAGCGCGGTTTTTGCGCCGCTTTAGCGGCGTGAAAATGCGCCCAATAATGAAAAAATATCCCCTTAATACTATTTGAAACCATGTAAAACCTTGCATCCTCCCGAAACCGGAATTGCCGGAGCGTAAGCGATTGACATTGTAAAATAATTCGATATACTGTTTTTACGGCGGTGATGTGCCACAATTTTTGGAGGTTTTATGAAACAACGATTTTTTGTGCCGGCGTTATTTTTCGCCTGTATATGCGCGGTAAACGCCGGCGGGAATAAGACCCCGGCGCGGGATACGGCGGGTTTCACGCTTTTTACCGATTCGGCGGGGAGGACGGTGAATGTTCCGCGGGATATTAAACGGATAGCCCCGTCCGGGTCGCTTGCCCAGATTTTTTTGATAGCCGTCGCACCGGATATGCTGTGCGCCGTTTCTTCCGCGTACAGCCCTTACGGGGCGGAATTCATTCCCGCGTACTTAGCCAACCTTCCCGTTATAGGGCAGTTTTACGGGGCGGCGAACCTGAATCTCGAAGAGATAGCCCGCATAGCGCCGGATTTGGTCATAGATGTGGGCGAGCCTAAGGAGACGATAGCGCGGGACATGGACGAGATTTCCGCGTCTGTAGGGATTCCGGTGATACACGTAACGGCGACTCTGCGGACAACGCCGGAGGCCTTCCGTACGCTGGGAAGGCTGCTCGGCAGGGAGAAGCAGGGCGAGCGCATCGCCAGATTCTGCGAGAAAACCCTGTCCGTAGCGGATAAATTAATGGAACGAGTCGGAAACCGCAAAAAATCCGTTCTTTACTGTCTTGGAAATTCAGGGTTAAACGTGCTTGCCCGCGGTACTTTTCATACCGAATTGCTGGACTGGATGGCGGACACCAGCGCGGTGGTGGACAGCCCGACGGCGTACGGTAGCGGGAACGAGGCAAACTTTGAGCAGATACTCCTTTGGGACCCCGAGGTAATACTTTTCGGACCGGGCAGTGTGTACGATACGGCGGCCCAAGACCCCGCATGGCGGGAACTTCGGGCCATAAAAAACGGCGCGTATTACGAGGTTCCTATGGGGCCGTACAACTGGATGGGCGGCCCTCCCTCGATAAACCGCTATCTCGGCATGATTTGGCTTCCTAAAGTGCTATACCCGGAGTACACCGCCTACGACCTGTACACGGAAGTCGCGGAATATTACCGCCTGTTCTACAGTCACGAGCTTACACGGGAACAGTTTGCAAGTCTCACGGCGCGAAGTCTGCCGGCGGGCGTCCGCTGACGATGACGGAAAGCGCCCGCGTCCAAATCCCGCGCTCCGGTTCATATCCGGGAATAATCCTCGTTCTGGGGGCGCTGTTGATAGCCGCGGTGTTCGTGTCCTTGTCTTTAGGGCGTTATCCTATTCCTCTTTCCGCGCTTATCTCCCGTCTGTTTGGCCGCCCGTTTGACTCGGCGCGGGTCGAGGCTGTGTTGTTTAACGTGCGGTTGCCCCGCATACTCATGGCCTGTCTGGTGGGAGCGTCTCTCGCCGCAGCGGGGGCAAGCTACCAGGGCGTGTTCCAAAATCCGCTTGCCGCGCCCGATATACTCGGAGCGTCGAGCGGGGCGGCGACAGGCGCAACGCTGGCGATACTGCTCAGGTTGCCCGGTTATCTTGTAACAGTGTTCGCGTTCTGCGCCAGTCTTGTTACGATAGCGGCGGTGATGCTGGTAGGCGAGCGGACGCGGGGCAAGAAAACCATAGGCCTCATCCTTGCGGGTCTCATGATTTCGTCCCTCCACAGCGCCGCCTCCTCCTTCATGAAGCTGGCAGCCGACCCGAACAACGTGCTGCCCGAAATCATCTACTGGCTGATGGGATCCCTTGCCAGAACAAAGCCGGAAGACGTGTCGTTTGTTATAGTCCCTATGACGCTGGGACTCCTGCCGCTCTTGGTGTTCCGCTGGAGAATCAACATACTCACGTTGAGTGAAGAGGAGGCGCAGTCCGTCGGGGTAAATACGCGAAGACTGCGGGCTTTGGTCGTCATCTGCGGTACGCTGGTTACCGCCGCCGCGGTGTCGGTAAGCGGCGTGATAGGCTGGGCGGGCCTCATCATCCCGCACCTCGCCCGCCGTATCGCAGGCAACAACTACCAAAACCTTATGCCAGTTTCCATGCTGTTGGGGGCGTTGTTCCTCCTTGTAATCGACAATATTTCCCGCAACCTATTCGCCACCGAGATTCCGCTCGGCATCTTGACTTCGCTTGCGGGAGCGCCGTTTTTCCTGTACCTGATAACCCGTAAGGGGGAAGTTCTGTGAGCGGTGAGGCGCACCCTGCGGTATACCCTGCGGCGCGGGACGCCGCCCCTCTGCTTGAGGCGCGGGGGCTTAATTTTTCGTACGGCAGACGGCAAATACTGAAGAATATAGGCTTTTCGCTGAAAAAAGGGGAGTTTCTCGCGGCGCTGGGACCCAACGGCGTGGGGAAAAGTACGCTTTTTCGCTGTATACTCGGCCTTGAAAAGCGGTATACGGGGTTAATACTGCTTAACAACGGGGACATAAGGGATAAAAGTCCGCAAACAATGGCAAAAACCATAGCTTATGTGCCGCAAATACACTACCCGTCGTTTAATTATTCGGTGATGGACATGGTTTTGATGGGGACGGCGGCTCAGGGCCCGGAATGGGCGCCGCCCGGCGCGATGCAGAAGCGGAACGCGGTGGAGGCTCTGGAACGGCTCGGCATAGCGGCTCTGGGCGGGCGGGATTTTACCCGTTTGAGCGGCGGCGAACAGCAGTTGGCGCTGATAGCCCGCGCCCTAGCGCAACAGGCCAGGCTTCTCGTGATGGACGAACCCACCGCCAACCTTGATTACGGCAACCAAATCCGCGTGTTGCTACAGATTGAAGCGCTGGGCGCGGAGGGTTACAGCGTAATCATGAGTACGCACAACCCGGAACACGCCTTCCTGTTTGCCGGAAGAGTTCTCGCCCTGCGTGACGGGGAAATCGCCGCCATAGGCCCCGCAGCCGAAGTGCTGGACGCCGCCTTGATACGCGCCCTTTACGGTGTGGAGGTAAGCCTGCGCCGCGGTGAAAACGGCGTTGTAAGCTGTACGCCCCGTCTGGCGCGAAACACAACTTGAATAAAACACGTCTGGCAGTTTTTATTTTTACCGCCGGTTTGCACGGAATTCTTTTTTTCTTTGTTCCCGTCGACTATCAAAGCCATGCGGATATAGCGGAAGAAACAGTACCGTTCAAACTGGTCAATATCGATATTGAAGAAGCCTATATCGAGGAAGCGGCGCCGCCTAAATTGTCAATGAGCGTTGTCAGAGAAACAATTCCGCCGCCCCGCATACAGCGTTCGGAAGCGGAGCAAAAAGAAGCGGTGGAAAATTTTATCGAAATTGAAGAAGACCTCGCCGAAGAATTCATTGTAAGCGAGGACGAAGATGATCCCGTTAAAGAAGCCGCCGCGGAACAATACGTTTCGGACGGAGGTGAAGGAAAATCAAACGAAGGCGAGACGGGCGGCGTAAAAGATTCAGCGCTTGCCGCTGAGTATGTCAAGCGGAATTTCGATTACATAAGCCGCCGTGTGCGAAGCAAACTTGTCTATCCGGCGCAGGCAAGACGCACGGGGCTGGACGGCGCTGTAGAAATTTTATTCACGCTGGGTGCAGACGGCGGCGTAAGCGGCATTTCGGTAAAAAAAAGCGCCGGCTCTGAAATGCTGGACGAGGCCGCGATAGCCGCCATAAAATCCGCCGCCCCGTTCCGCCCTCCGCCTGTCAGCATAAAACTGCTGCTTCCCGTTGTGTTCAATTTGCGGCAATAGGGGGGGGGGGGGGCTGCAAACGCCGGCTCCGGGCGCCTTGCGGCGGGAGCCGGGGGCAGAAGTTACATACCGCGTGAATTCCATTTATCTATGTCCTAAGCCGTCTTTTTCTTTTCGTCGTTAAATATATCTTCTATCGTTTTTACACGTTCTTCCACAGGCGTTTCGTATATATAATCCCACCCTACCCAGCGAAAGCGGGCGGCAGGCGGCGTTTTATGCTTCACGTCCGCGTTTATATGGACCAAGTACTTTTCCGCCATAGCCGCTCCAAGTCCGGCGCTGAACAAAAAATCCGCGCAGGCTTTTTGCCGTTCAATTTGAGCCGCCTCCGTTTCTTTTTTTGCGATAGCGTATAAGGGGCAAAAAATCGCCCCGTCATCCGGCCAAATAACTTCAAGACAGTCTCTTTTGGGAACAGAATTCGCGGCCAGCCACGACAGCACGTAAACCGCCGCGCCGCTTCCGGCGGGAATATCGGAAACGGCGTCCTCCGAAACGGCCGCCTCCCTTCCGCCAAAGCTTATGTTTCGGGCAAGGGCGCGAATCCCCGCCTCGCCCTGTTCTTTCCAAATCTCCAAAAGCAACAGTTCCGTTATATCATTTATCGCGTAAACGGCCCCCACCGAGGCGGCGTATTCCGGTTTTGTGAGGTCGCTTATACGGCGCGGAACAGTCCGCCCGTGAAGGCGTTTGTGGTTGACCAATAGGACGTAAGGCATAGCCCCGTAAATAGTAAAAATGCCTTTTGGATCGCGCAGTCGCAAACCGTCAAAAACAGGATTGATTTTATCGGGCGGGGGCAATGTCTTAAAGAGCGCCAGCTTTTCGCCCGCGTTAAGAAAATCCGCTTTGAAAAATTCCTCGTAGCCGCCTTCCGTATTGATTGACGGAAACTTCGTCATATCTTTTATCGTGCTGATGTCGTTCAAAACATCGTCTTTCATCGTGGATTGAACCGCGATACGCGGTTTTTCCGTGTGAATTTTGTTGTAATTTTCGCCCCATTCACGCCAGGCGGCGGCAAAACTTTCTTTGAACGGGCAAAAAACGCGCCCCAAAAAATCAAGTTCCGGCCTTTCGTCGTCAGGTACAATTCTATGCGGTTTGTTTTTTTTCATTTTAACATTCCCTCCGTTAAACTTACGCGCCCGCCCGTATCAAATATGCCGCTATGACCTTCGCCCAGTACGGCGGCGGCGCATCTTGCCGCGTCCAAAATAACAAAGCCCTGTAAATCTATTACGCCGCGCCGGAATAACGGCGGGGCGAGCGGGACGCTGGGGCCGGCGAGGATAATCCCGCAGTGGCGGGAAAGTTCCAGAAGGCGCGGCAATGTTTTGTTGATGAGCGTTACCCCGGTCGCGAAAACATAATCCTGTTCCGGCAGCAAATATTCACAGGCGGAGTCGGGAAAATCGCCTTCTACCGGACGTTTTTCCAGGATTGAAAGTTCGCAAACATCCCCGATTTTGTTCTCTAGATACGGAAAATGCCCGATTACGGCGACTTTTTTACCAACAACCCGTTCCCGCCAAAAGCTGAACGAATCATCGTCCCCTATATTGAGCGAGGAAGCCGCCGGCTTCCGCTCCGGCGCGTTCCACCATGCGTTTATCGCGGCTATGCCCAAGGACGCCTCTTCAAAATTCCACGATTTTGAAAAAGCGGCAAGTTCCCGCAAACCCATACCGGTCATGTTTTCCGCTAATGTCCGGGGACGCGCGGGCTTGTCCAAGGTCATGGCAAGTCCCGCCCCCCCGCCGCTTGCGCGGACAAATGTCCAATATTTGCCTGTTAAAGCCTCGTCTACGCATTGTTCCGCCGGTATAGCCTCGATCAATTCGTCATACAATTCCCACACAAAAGCCTCCTCGCATTTTCGTATCCGAACAGCCTATCAAAACGAATTTTTTTTGTAAATAGTTTCGACTTATGTTGACAAACTATTCGAGTAATAGTATTGTATTTAAAAACAATTCCATCTAGGAGGAAGAAATGCGACTACGAAAAAAATTTGCCAATACTGCCGCCTTATTTGCGGCGGTATTGTGTGTCTGGGGGGTGGGGGGGATGCTCTACGGGCAGGATCTGTCCGATGATACCGTCCAACTGCCGGCGGTAGAGCTTAGCGGTGATAAGGAAACCACCGAATTCATCACGCGGGAGCAGATGGACAGGCGCGGCGACAGCGATCTTATAGACGCTATTCGCTGGGTGCCCGGTCTTGTGCCGCTGGATGCGGGCGGCGCGAGGAATGAATCGGGCTTCACGATGCGCGGGCTTGGGCAGGCGACTGTTCCCGTGTATCTTGACGGCGTTCCTTGGGGCGACCCTTACGGAGCGCAAATCGATTATTCCCGTTTCTTGACCACTGACATAGAAAGCATAAGCATCAACAAAGGCTACAGTTCCATGATGCTTGGTTCCAACAATATGGGCGGCGTTATCGTTATGAGGGCGGCAAAGCCCAAAAAACCTTTCGAAGCGTCCCTAAAATCATCATGGGATTTGGACGACGCTTTTTCATACGGCGGAAACCTGCAAACATTCAGCGCGGGAACCAAGTTGGATTTGTTTTACGCCAAGGCATCTTTTACATGGCGGGACGTAGACCACTGGCGTTTACCGAAAAGCTTTGAACCTTGGCGAGATGCCGAGGGCAATGAACCGGATCCCGGCAATGGCGGAAACCCCCAGAAAACAGGCGAAAGACGCTGGTCAAAATCAAACGACATGAAGGTAAGCGCCCTTTTCGGATTTACTCCCGGTGAAAATATCGACGTATGGGCAAGCTATTCCTACTCGGATTCGGATAAAGGCGTGTCGCCGCCAAGCGTGGATGGCACAAATTATTCAGTTTGGGAATGGCCTTATGTCAGACGGCATACTGTCAGCTTAAACGGCGATTGGAACACTGACAACTTTTCTGTCCATGCCGCCGGTTTTTTTGACAAATATAACAACAGACTCTACACTTATCCGTATTTTGGCGGCAGGGCGCGGGGTGATCTTGCGTATAATTCATGGCTGGACGACGACTACAGCACTTCAGATTACGACGACTATACTTTTGGCGTTACCCTTCAGGGAGCGTATAACATCAATAGTTCGAGTAAAATAGCGGGTAATTTTGATTTTAAACAATTCAGCCATAAGAGTTTCGATAAGGGCGACGGAATCGGCGATGAGTTTAAACAAACCGCCGATGTAAGTGAAGATTTAATTTTCGCGGGCGCGGAATACACGGTAAAACTCTCTAGACCGCTTACGCTGGCCGCCGGTTTAGGCGTCAATATTTATGTGCCGGGTAATATGGACAATTATAATTCCACATCGGGCGACAAAGTTACTACGATAAATTCACCTGAAACTCAGGCCGCGCCCACGGCGCAACTTGGCGCTTTCTATGATATCGGGACAAACCACGAGTTTCACCTTACATGGGCGCTGAAAAACCGTTACCCCACGATGAAAGAAAAATTCAGTTCGCTGGGTACAGGTACAAATAAGGCAAACCCGGATTTAACGGCGGAATACGCGAATCATTTTGAGTTTGGATATAAAGGTTATTTTATTGAAAGGATCAATATAACGTCGGCAATTTTTTATACCCGCGCCTTTGACAGAATTACCAATGTGGCCTTAACCGGCGATCCCGACGGCTATACGTCACAGTATCAAAACATTGATGAAACGGCGTTTTACGGCTTTGAATTCGGGACGGAAATGTATATTTCACGTTTTTTAAGCTTAGGCGGCGCGCTCGGTTATACAAAGTCTGAAATCATATCGAGCAAGGCCGGTTATACACGGATTTCCGGCATCCCGGAATTTACGGCAAACGGCTACGCGGTGATAAAACCTTTTGAAACGGTACTCACAGGCGGCGGTATACATAACGTTTTGATAATACCGGGCTTTGAGTTTTTCGGCTCCAGAGCGCCGGGCAATAAAATAGCGGCCGGAGATACGGCGCTTCCGGACTACACGCTTGCCAGCATTAAAGTTTCCGCCGATTTTGGAAATTATGTTTCCGCATCACTTTCGGTGCATAATCTGTTTGACGAGCTTTATGAAAGCAGTCAATATTTCCCGCAGGCCGGGCGCAGTTATAACTTTACCCTGTCCGGCAAATATTAATTTGCCGGAGATTTCATGGCTGGCCGCCCGGCACTGGCGGGCGGCCAGCCGATAAAGTCAACGCGCCGCCGCGTCAAGCGGCGGCGGCAGACTTCGGCAGCCAAGGCTTTTGTTGTAAACGGCAAAGGACCCGCGCAATTTAGCCCAAAATTTCCGCCAAATCTTTCTCCGGCGTACTTATGAGCTTGATGTTAAACTCTTTAACCAGAAAATTAAGAACACCGGGGGAAATAAAGGCCGGCAGGCTGGGGCCAAGTCGGATATTCTTTAAACCCAAGTGGAGTAGCGTAAGCAGAATAGCTAAAGCCTTCTGTTCGTACCATGAAAGCACCAGTGTAAGGGGAAGCTCATTTAAACCGCATTTGAAAGCGTCCGCCAACGCCGCCGCGACTTTAATCGCGGAATAGGCATCGTTGCACTGTCCCATGTCCATAATACGGGGGAGGCCGCCGATTGAACCGATGTCCAAATCATTAAACCTGTATTTGCCGCAGGCTAGGGTCAGAACTACGGTATCTTTGGGCGTTTGTTTTACAAAGTCGGTGTAATAGTTACGACCCGGTTTTGCGCCGTCGCATCCGCCTACAAGAAAAAAGTGTTTGATCGCGCCGGATTTTACCGCCGCAATGATCATATCCGCCGCGCCCAATACGGCATCTCTGGCGAATCCGGCGCTAACTGTTTTCCCGCCGTTTATGCCGGTCATAGGATGATATTCCGAATAGCCGCCTAATTCCAGCGCTTTGTTGATGACCGGCGTGAAATCTTTTTTACCGTCTTTTTCATCAATGACGGGGATTCCGGAATACGCCGCAACAGCGGTGGTGAACACTCTATCCTTGTAGGAATTTTCTACCGGCATGAGGCAGTTTGTGGTAAACAGCACCGCGCCGGGGATATCCTCAAATTCTTTCTGCTGATTCTGCCATGCGGTTCCGAAATTGCCTTTAAGTTGGGGATGTTTTTTCAGTTCCGGGTAGGCATGGGCGGGAAGCATTTCTCCGTGTGTATATACGTTTACTCCCTTACCACCGGTCTGTTCCAGCAGCATCGCAAGGTCGCGCAGGTCGTGGCCGGATATGACTATGAAAGGGCCTTTCTCTATGGAAAGTGGGACGGTAACCGGTTTCGGAACGCCAAAAGCGTTAATGTTTCCACTGTCGAGCATTTCCATAACCTTCAAGTTTACCCTGCCCGTTTCCATTGACAAGGCGGTAAGTTCTTTCATACCCGGCATGGAATCGCCTATCGTTTCAAGCGCCCTGTAAAAAAAGGCCGTAACTTCCGCATCGGTAATCCCCAACACAAAGGCATGGTAAGCGTAAGCCGCCATCCCCCGCAAACCGAAAAGGACAAGTGATTTAAGGGAAAGGATATCTTCCGGGAGCTTTTGGATTTCCGAAAGGTCGAAGGCTTTGCAAGCCGCCGATTCCGCAAAGAGACTTATGCGCTCTTCATGTACTTCATTAATAAGCCGTCCAAGAACTTCTCCGTCAAAATTAACATTTGTAACCGTTGCGAAGAGTCCTTCCAACATGAGTCTGAGAGTACGGGCGGAAGGCTTATGCCGGTTTGCTACTTTCGCCAGCGTTATAAGCTCTCCGGTCAGCTTATCTTGCAACAGCGCG
>JAITDS010000112.1 GCA_031282435.1 Spirochaetaceae bacterium | reverse complement strand
CCCCCCCCCCCCCCCCCCCCCCCCCCCCCCCCCCCCCCCCCCCCCCCCCCCCCCCCCCCCCCCCCCCCCCCCCCCCCCCCCCCCCCCCCCCCCCCCCCACCCCACCCCCCCCCCCCCCCCCCCCCCCCCCCCCCCCCCGCGCCCCCCCCAAGATTAAACCTTTAATATCACCCATGTCCCTTCCTTCCTCAAGTGATCCACAAAGTTCACGAATAGTTATTTCCCCCTCGCCGATAACGCCAAAATCGGCCAATTCCAAAGCCTTCATGGAAGAAATAGGGGATGCTGTAACCATGCCGCCGCCTACTATAGTAATAATACCGCGCTTTATTGATTTTGAAATAAGCAAAACTTTTTTTATATGATAAAACTCAAATATAAGACCACCTGTAAGAACCGCGTCAATACTATGTTTATCAATTTCATTCCGAAGTAAATCTTCAATATTCCCGTCTTCATTATTCAAATTCAGCGTAAAAACATTAAAACCCGCCGCCTTCATGCTTGCCGAAATATATGGCAGTCCCAGTGGAAATTGATACCATTCCCCAACTTTAGATACAAAACGCGGCATGACCAGCAAATAATTTAATTTACCCATTTATATTATCCTCTACTATTCATTGTACTTGTTCAAAAACCCTGTTGTTTGCCAGCTAAACTTAGGGAAAGCTTACAAGTTTTGCGATTTTTGAGGGCTTAAAAGCCCTTCGCTAAAACATTACAAAACCGCTCTTTTAGCGGAAGTTGTCCAAGCCGCGCTTGACTTGCGGAAACTTGAGGTTTCCCAACAACTCTATTCACAAAACTTCATATCATCGGTAAGCTCACCTTCTTTAAATTGTTCCGCCGCGGGCAGACGAGGGCTTTCCACAATGAAGCCTTTACAATACTTGCAGTGTGTAACAGGTTTTTTGAAAAAACCCGCGGCGGCTTCTCTTTTTTCCGCAAGCGTCTTTGACGTATCCCGCAAATCAATATACTCACCGGCAGGCAGCGGAATGTGCTTTATTCCAAGCGCTTGAACAGTACACGGAAATATTTTTCCGTCTTTTATATACGGCAAATCTTTTCCCGTCCGGCATTTTTTGAATTTAGCCTCTAATTCGTCATCCGTATAATTTTTTAATGAATAATCGCCAAAATCAATCCAGCCGCCATAGTATTGATTTTCGCCATTATAGGTATCAACGCGGTAATCTATCTTGTATTCTTCCAGCAACGCGACAAGCTGCGGCTTTTTTACCGACAGCGCTTCACCGTAATCGTCAACGATAAAAAAAATCTTTTCTCCCCTGCACACTTCCAGCAATTCTTTTTTAGGCGTTAACGTCCCGTTTGTAAGAAGCGCGATATATTTGAACCGGTCTTTATACCGCAAAGCGTGGCGCACCACCTCCGCAATATCGGGATTAAGCAGAGTTTCCCCGCCTTCAATATCAAAATGATTACAACTGTCAAAAATTTCAAAAAAACCGTCTATGTCTTTTTTTAAATTTTCCAGTTTGTAATTAACCGGCCTTTTTTGATAAGGAGTTAAAGTAATACATTTTTTACATTTGAGCGTACACATATTATTTACAAGAAGTACGCCGATATCGGCAGTAATCATATTAGTTTTTATCCCTCCTGTTCCGCCGCCGGATGACGCTTTGACGCATCATCTGTCCCATGATCGCCGGTACAGTATTCACAGGCTTTAAGATGCGCCCGCCCCGGCGCCGCGCCCTGTAAACGCGTCAGCCTAAAAAGTTTTTCGCGCTTTTCCTGTACGCTACTGTTTTTGTCAAGCATATCAACAAAATCATCTTTATTGTCTTTAATTAGGCCAAGTTCGTTCCCGCGCTGCGATATTGTACACAAATGTAAAGTCCCGTCGCGGGTACGCCAGTTGCCGTGCATATCGCGTATAACCGCGCAGTTTTTAAACTGCTTGTCCAATTCCGCGCCGCTTTTATCCAAATGGCGGTAATTTCCAAAATCGACCCAGCCGCCAAAATCCTGCTCATCGCCGAAATACTTAATTATCCTGTGGTTTATGCCGTTTTCCGCAAGCAGACGGAACGTTACAGCCTCTTTTTCGGGCCTAACATTATACTGGCTTGCGTGAACAAGCAGATTTTTACGATATTTTTTAAGCGTAAACATTAGTTTATCGGAAATAGGCACGGTGCTGTTTGTAAATACCATGAATTTATCAAATTTATCAGAGTAACTCATGGCTATATCAATCATTTCCGGCAGGAGAGGGTGCAAAAACGGCTCGCCGCCTCCGGACAGGTGCAAAATTTCAACACGGTCGAGGATATTGAACGCCGCATCCAGAATTTCACGTTCTTCTTCCAGCGTCATGTCTTTGAACGGTTTGTACTGCGGCACACTTTCACAGCATAGTTTACAGCGCAGATTACAGCGGGTTGTAATTATTATGGTAAGTTTTCCAAGAATCAATTTTTCGGAGTCTAAATCAGCCATGTGTACATATTTATACGCTTCATTATTGAAAGTCAAGCCACCGGTTGGCTCTTCCGCCTTGCCGTTTGGCGGAAAAAGAGCTTTGACTTACGAGAAATCATACAAGATTTCTAAAGGGGGGCGCTATTTCCGGCATAATCTCGCAAACCGTTCCTGCCGTTACGCGCCCCCCTAGTTCCACCCCCACCGTACGGTGTGGCTTCCACTACCCCCCAAACCCCCACCCCAGGGGCGAGCGCATATAAAAACGAAGGGAACAGTGATATACCTGGCATGGTTTTTGGAGGTGAAAGACGGGACAACAATAGCTGATGCCCGTAATGACCTGTTTCTCCATCATACATGATCCCCGGATAGAGCGAAAAGGAACAGGCAAACAACATTTTTTGCTCGCCACCATCTAACAAGTTTTTAGCGCTTGTTGGCCAAGCCATGCATGGCGGCCACATGGCTTACAAAAACTTCAGTTTTTGAACAACTCTATTAGAGATGTGAGCCGGTTTAAGGACTCTAATAGTCATGAAGTATTGAAAAAAACTGCGTTACCGCTATGTCCGAGGTTTGCAAAATGCAAACCTTGAAAAATCAAAAACGCTCCCGCGTTTTTGATTCGCGCAATGCGATTGCAGCGGAATTAAAAAGGACGGCGTTTTGCGCCGTCCTTTTTAATTATAGCGGAAAGCGCGGTTTTTGCGCCGCTTTAGCGGCGTGAAAATGCGCCCAAAATGAAAAAAGTACCGCTAACGCCGCCGCCTGAAAACACCGCGGACTACTGCATTTTTCCGGTGTACTCTTTTTGATACCGCAATAACACGGGGTCCTTCGGGGCGATTGCAAGGGCTTGACGCAGATAGTAAATAGTGTGGCGGTCATCATGGCGCTGGGCGTAAAGCTCAACAAGGGCCTTGAGAGCGTCAAGATTACGGGGATTTTCAAACAGGCTTGCTCGAAAATCGCTCACGGCGGAATCGAAATTCCCGCGCAACATCCCGCGCAGATAGTAGTAGCGGCTCTTGTACGCGCCGGAGTTAATCGCCGCGATACGCGCGTCTATTAAACGCTGCGCCTCGCCATGTCTGCCAGAATCGATGAGCGCCTCCGCGTATGCCACCTTTCCCTCTTCGTAGTCGGGATAGTTCTGAGTAAGCTCTTCCGCCAAGACAAGAGCGGCTCTTACATCACCCGCGCCCTGCTCAACCTTGAAGGCGTTCACAAGAGTGGAGGCCGTTCTTCGCTCAGACAGAATCCTGTCCTGAAACGTACGCGCCTCCTCCCAGTCCGACCGGCGAACAGCGTCTTCCGAAGCAAGAAGAATGACGTCTATCGGAATATTTTCCCCGATTCGCGTCGGGCGCATCAGCGTCTTCAGCATCCTCCTGCCTTCAGCCTGCTCCTCGTCATCGTTAGATTCGAGCAATAATCTTGTCATATAAAGGGCGATGTCAAAATCATCCGGGTTCAATTTGTACAACGGGCGCAGAATACTTATCGCGTTTTCCCTGTTTTTGAAGCCCTCGTTCTGCAAATGGGCGCGAAGTAGCAAATAATCACGGGTTTCCGGATTTCCGGCGGCATACCTGTCCAAAATCGCCTGCATTTGAACAAATTGTCCCTCTTCAAACAAAACCCGCGCCAGCATCAGAATCATGTCCGGGTCCTGCGGACTTATCGCCAGAGCCGCGTCTATTAAACGGCGGGCATTAGTCCAGTCGTTCTGACGAAAGTAAGCGCGGGCAAGCTGGCGCATGATTACGATATTACCGGGGTAACGGTCATTCAAACCGGAAAGAATAAAAACCGCCTCCTCGTCCTGTCCGTTTCTTTGCAAAATGCGCGCAATGCCAAACACCGCGGGATAGCAATCCGGCGCTAAAGCTAAGGCCGCGTCATACAATTCCCGCGCCCGTTTCGGCTTATCCATGCGCTCCGCGGCGAAACCCGTAAAGTACGGCGCGAGCGCCCCCTCCGGGTTAAGCCGTCTCGCTTTTTCTAGATCGGGCAGGGCGGCGGCAAAGCGGCTCTGCGATTTGTCGTCAAGCAGAGCAAGAAACGGCAGAATGTGTTCAAGATAATCGGTGGAAGCCGGCGGCGGCTCGCGGTAAATCCCCCGCTCCGCTTCAGCGAGTATTTTACTGTAAATATGATTTTTGGGCGCGTCGGGAACGGGAAAACCGCCGCGCTCTTCGTCATAAACTTTTATCAAAAGCGTAACCGCGACCGCGCTCATCACTCTGCCAAATTCGGATTCCTCTATATCATTTTCATTCAAAAGAACAAGGACTTTTGTTAAAGCCGACAAAGAGCCTTTATCGCAAAGGTCCCGAATACCGGCGGCGACGCTTCCGGTGTTTTCAGGCTGTCTTGCCTGTTGGAAAGGTTGTTCAGGTTTTACATCGGGACGCGGACGGTTGATAGGCATTTCCCGCACTTGAACGCCTGACGAGCATGAAAATAGCAGTAAAAGTACAAAGTAATGAAATAATATCCACGCGGCGGAATGGTCGTCCTTCATAATAAACGTCCGTCCGCTTACATATTGTCTTTGTTACCGCTTAGTGAAAGTAGTATCAAAATAACGCCGGCCATGACGATAATTACAGGACACCAGTTTACCATAAATTCTCTGAACGAAAAATTCGTTAATTTTAGTGAAAATATCATCAAAAATCCGCCCAAAACGACAAAACATATTGAAGGGATAAGGTATATCCGGCGTATAGCGCCATAGCGGTACCTGCCGGCGGGCAGCAGCGCCAGTCCCACAAATACGGAAAGCAGCGGCCAACTGCGTTTTATCGTTAAGTCTATTATCCCGGTTACCTGAAACATTAAAAAAAGCCCCAGCAGTATAAAAAAAGCCGCGAAAAACAGGTACAATGACTGCCGCTTTAGTTTTATCGCAAAGAATATACAAAACACGCCGGTAATCATAAGAAAAAAAGAACCTATGATTTGCAAATGCGACACCGGTGTAAAATTAAGTAGTAAAAAGGCGATGCCCAAAATTAAAAAAAACACACCCAAGCAGAAACTTATTCGGGCGAAAAATCTTCTCTTCTTGTTATCCTGCATAAGAAAAGTATAAAGTAAAAATATCGTGATTTCAATGCGGAAATTTTGGCGGATATTTACGCTTTTTAAGATTTTGCCGCTTGCGGCTCTTATAACGTGCTGCGGCGGTATCAATGAAAAAACGGACAGTTATTTTATTCAGGGAACACAGCGGGAAAAGGAAGCCCTTGGCAACCTGTTCGCCCTGCTGTCCCAAGAACCTGAACCGGGCGCGGAACGTTTTTCGATAGTGCGGGAAATCGCCAACGAATACAAGCGGATTGACGATTACAACCGTCTTATCAACTTCCTTTCAAGCTGGGTGGACGAACATCCCGCCGACCCGTTTAACACATACTACCTGTTCATGACGGCCTACGCATACTTGGAACTGGAAGCCCCGCCCGTGTCCGCCCTGTACTTCAATCTGATTGTAAAAAACTATCCCGATTTAATAGTACGGGGCGAATCCATACATCTTATCTGCTTGCAACAGCTTATAAATCTTGTGGACGCGCCCGCTCAAAAAATTTGGTGCTACGAGGAACTTTTGTCGCGTTTTCCTGAACAGAGCGATAAAGGCGTTACATGGTTCATGCTGGGGCAAACTTACGAGCAAGTCGGTGAATGGAATAGGGCCATCGCGTCATACACACAGTTTTTGCGCTACTACGCCACTGTCGTTCCCGGTTTTCCCGATGCCTACGCATACGCCAAGCAGATGGTAGATTTTAATAATTCCTCCAAAAACTGGACTTTCGAAAGTCTTGACGCGCTTGTAGACACGATAAAACGGAACTTAGACAGCGGAAACACATGGCGGCTTTGGCAGTACCGGGCGCGCGTAAACTTTTTTGCGCGTTCATGGGCGCAGGCGGACAGCGATGATTCAGGGATGGCGGAATTCAATCTGTCATCCTTCGGAAGTTCCGGCAAACTTCATTACGCCGACAGTCTAAGTCCCGGCTCCAATTCTAACGAGGCCTACCTGCGTACTTGGGGCTGGTCCCAGTTCACGCCGATATGGTACTTCTACTTCCGTAAAATCTATTTCCCGCTTGACCCCGACATACATGGCCGCTGGGAATGGGCAGGCGTATATTACGGCGAAAGATTTTAGAAAAGCGGGTATTACCGGGTATTACATTTACATTGAAGGGAAAATAGGCCAAACGCGGATACGGGGAAATTCCGGTTTCAGGGAAATTCAAGGTTTTACATGGTTTTTTGTAGTGTATTGACAGCGTTTTTTTCATTTTTGGGCGCATTTTCACGCCGCTAAAGCGGCGCAAAAACCGCGCTTTTCGGGGCTATGGCCGCGCCTGCGGCGCGGCTGCTCCGCACCCCTACAATCGCTTGCGCTGTTTAAAAGACAGACCCTTAAAAATTGCTGAAATCGTAATTGCCGGATTAGGCAATGCGGACGTTGACTCTGCCGCGGGTTTATAGTAAGATATCAAAATATATTACAAACAGCCTTATTTAGGATTTACTATTTTTGACAATGGGAGCGTGAAAATGAATATCAAGCAAAAAATGCGCCGCGGCGGCCTATGCCGCTGTGAATTAAGCGGTTTATTGAACCGTTTATCATCAATTTTATCAGATAACATCCCCCCCCCCCCCCTCGTTTCTAAAACAGGTTTTTACTCTTTTTTACAACACACAGACAGCATATTTTACTCCACCGGTAAAGAACGACACGCGATCGCAAAACAGCTTCGCGGTTTTCTTGCCGTTACCCCATATACCGCGCGGTTTCGCGCTCTATTCTTTTACGTCACGCCGTAAACTTTCAGCGCCAGTTCCGCCGTACGGGGTAGTGTGGAAAAAATATCTTCATAAGGAGTAAAAAATGAAGAAAGTTTTAGCATTATTTTTATGCATGATGACGTGCGGCGCGGCACTTTTCGCGCAGGAGCAAACTAACGAGGCGCAGGCAAACAGGGAGCAGGCAAACGCTAACACCGGCCTAAGAATGAGCGCCGGCGGCGGTTTAATACTCCAGCCGGTTTTTGGTTCAGAAAAATACAAAGGCTCTTCTAGCACTGTAGAATCTTCCGGTTTTGGGGCCGGTTTAAACGTATTTTTTGACGCTAAATATGTGGAAGTAAACCTTGGGCTTATCTTTGCCAATGAAAAGTCTAGCAAAGATGATAAAAAAGGCTTTGACACCAGCAATCTGTTCTTTGGCATATTAGGCAAGTACCCTATTTCGCTGAACGAAAAGATAAGCCTTTTCCCGTTTCTGGGCTTTGATTACAGGGTAACCCTTGGCGCCTCTTATGACGGCACAAAGTCTGACGATGCCAGCTTTATAGCCGAACACTTTAACGCGCTTTCTTTAGTTTTTGGCGCGGGCGCTGACTACGATATAAGCGAAAAGTTGTACTTACGCGGAGAGTTAGGATTTGGAATCACGTTCAACACGAAAAACGAAGATGATAACAAAGATTCTTACGATTCCCGTTTTAAAGGTAAATTACCGATAAAACTTACCGTTGGATACAGGCTGTAAAACCGGCTTTCCGGCAAGTCCCATTCTATTATGAATGGGACTTGCCTCATATTCGGACGATTGACTTGTTCGCCAACATGATTGCTTGCCGCCCAAGTCTTTTTTAAGCGGAGCTTGGCCAAGCATACGGCTTGCGAAAAGTGAAGTTTCCGAACAACGCTACTTTAACCTAAGAGGCTGATTACACTAAATGAACGGATATTAATGTATGAAGCAGTATATTTACACCGGCGGCAGTAAATTGCCATTTGTTCGTCTTTTTGCCATTGGCAAAAGACGCCCCACCACCCCACCAATCCCGTCATTTCTTGAACACAAAAAGATATTCGTGCGCCAGTAGCAAAAAATTATATTTAATACTGCTTTTTTTCCAATATTCCGTGCTTTTACAATTAAACTGTTCTTTTATTATGATTTCTTTTAGGTTAAACCCGGCATTCTTGAATATGTCCATTACAGAAAATCCAAGCGGCACAACATGGCCTTTGTTTCTGGTATCGCCAATTAAAATTACACAAAACTTATCCTTTTTCAAAACACGAAAAGATTCCACAGCGACAGATTTCATTTCAGTCAAAAAATCTTTCGGTTTGCATAGTGATATATCATTTATATTATCCTCGCTATATTTTATTATATTGGCATAAGGCGGATGAGCGCATATTAAATCAATAGTTTCATTAGCGATAAAATCCAAATCGCGGGCGTCGCCTTTTTTTATTGTTATTTTTGCTGTATTATCAATTTCAAAATCACATTTTTTCATGCATCGTATCAGCGCCGTTTCATTTACATCTATCCCAATGCAATTTCGGTCTAATAATTTGGCTTCGACGAGCGTTGTTCCGCCTCCGGCAAACTGATCAAGCGCTAAATCGCCTTTAAGTGAATACCGCAAAATTATATTTCTGGGAATATAGGGCGACCAATTCCCCCGGTATTTTGCGTCATGAGTAGCCCAATCCCCGCGATCAGGAAAACGCCAAACCGTATTCAATTCAAGTTTAAAATCATCCGGCCCAAATGTCATTTATTTGATTCTATTATATATTGCGCGTTACTTAATAATTTAATACTGTTATAGTTATTAATATCCGAAAATTCATAGTTCCAAAGAGAATATATATTTTGCCGTTTTTCAAAAAAGAGTATACTAACTTTTTTTAATGAATGATATTGCCATTGTCTATATGGATAATACAATTGCCTAATAATGGTGTTTTTTGTTTGTGAGTTCTTTGCCTCAATTAATACAATTTGATTTTTACCTTCATAACCGGCGTCTACTTCTGTCTGTACACTCTCTACAATAATTTTCTGATTAAATCTTCCAGCCGTAAAATCAAATTTAGGCGTATATTTTCTGCCACGGATAGTAAGAACTAAACTTGGATCGTTCATAAACGAGCGAATAAGACTTGAAGCGTAAGCAAAATCAAGGTGTTGCATTTCAGAATTTCCAATTTTTGACGTCTCTAATTCAAAATCAAGTTTCGATTTATACACATTTGTATTTGTGGTAATTTCCGGAATATCAACATAACCTTCGCCTTCTAAAATTACATATGTTCCATTCTTTACAGGAAGTAAAAACAAATTATTTTTCACAAAAATTTCAGGACGGTTTTCCCGCGAATCCTGTTTGCATAAAACACGAACTTCACGCTCGTTTGTATTTGAAAAACGCTCAGTCGCTTTTTTGATTTGCTCCGCCGTCAACATATACGGGCATTCCGAGAAATCGTGTTTGTGAATTTCATATTTGTCAAATATTGCCTGCCAAGGTTTATGATTCATCACTTCCACCATAATTCGTAATTAATAATTCGCTAATTTTACCACGCCCGGCGCCATTACGATTTACGGCTCTGTTTGCGGAAACTTTATTAATAATATAACCTTGATATGCCTTTTCAAAAAAAGTATCATCAGGATTTATCCCTGTTGGGTCAGAATTTGAAAGCATAAGTTTCGCCCCTTTTTCTTTATCCAGTTTCTGAAAAAATTCCGCTAATTCTATTTGTTGTTTATCTGTAAATTCAGAACCTGTATAAGTTGTAAAACTTGATGTTTTTGTTATCGGACGATAAGGAGGGTCGAAATATACAAATGTTTTATTATCGACGCTTGTCCAACAACCTTTATACGCTGTTTCCACAATTTCCGCGTTTTGTAAAGCGTGTGAAACTGCCGTAATGTTATCGGGATTAAAAATATTCGCTGTTTTATATTTTCCAAACGGAACATTAAATTCGCCTTTTGAATTGAGCCGGAAAAGGCCGTTAAAACAGGTTTTATTAAGAAAAATAAATTGAGACGCCCGCGACGCCCAGTTATCAGATATTTTTTTATAATTTATCTCAAAACGCTGTTCGTTAAAGTGTTTACGGACGGCGAGAAATAAATCATAACGTTTATCAGGCGCCGTTTCATCATATCGTTTCTGGTATTGCTCCAAAAAATCCAGCAATGTATCAGGTCTTTTTTGTATAACCCTATATGTTAAAATAAGGTCTCTATTCAAGTCCGAAAGATAAGCGTTTTGTATTTCATACTTTTCCAATATCGAAAAATACAATGCGCCTCCGCCAAGAAAAGGCTCCACATAATTTTTTATCGCTCCTTTTTTTAATTCATTCGGATAGTAACGCTCAAATTGCTCTAAAAGCCGCCCTTTACCGCCCACCCATTTAATAAAAGGTTTTGCTTTATCCATGATTTTAAATGTTATCATATTGCTTTTTCATCGTTAAGAGATTTTTAACTAAAAAACGGTGCGCCTCTGTCAAACTTTTCATTTAACGCCATGTGGTAAACCGCCTTAGTTTCGGCGCGGTTCTTAGAATCGGGGGGGGGGGGGGCTTAGGGAAGCGGCTGATTAACTTGGCGCTGAACCGGCGCGGCTGATGGCAACCAGCGGCCGATAGTAATCAGCGGCTGGTTGAGCCGACAGAAGCCGGCGAATTCTCGATTGAATAAATCAGCGCTTTTTTAACAGCATGATTTCCTCAAGCGCCTGGATCACCCGCCGGTTTTCGCTTTCCGGGCCGATGGTGACGCGCACCCACGTAGGCATACCGAATTCGCCGCCGCTGCGGATGAGAATTCCACGTTGCAGGAAGGCTTCCGCCACCTCGTCCGCGCTCGTTTGGACGTCGAACATGATGAAGTTGCACTGGGTGGGAATGTAGGAAAACCCCAGGCGCGCCAGCTCCCGGTAGTAGAGGCGCTTCCCTTTTTCGTTCTCGTCGACGACAAAGCGGTAGTGCGCCTCGTCCGACAAGGCCGCCAGAGCCGCCGCTTGGGCTACGGTGTTGGTGTTAATCGGCTGGCGGATTTTTGACAGCAGGGCGATAACCTCCCTGTCCGCCAGCGCGTAGGCGATACGAAGCGACGCCAGCGCGTAGACCTTGGAAAATGTGCGGAGGCTCACGATGTTTTTATGCCGGTGGATAAGGTCTTCCGACCGGGGCGAATCGGGCGCGGAAAAGTCGATATACGCCTCGTCAAGCGCGATTAACAGGGACGAAGGAACCTTGTCCAAAAACCGGTCCAGGTCTTTCGCGTTAAAATACGCGCCGGTGGGATTGTTCGGGTTGCAGAGCCACACCAGCCGGGTGCGGTCCGTTATCTTCGCCGCCATCGCGTCAAGGTCGTTCGCGTAGTCTTTCAGCGGGACGAAGACCGGCGCAGCCGACTCCGTTTTCGCGGCCACCGTATACCAGCCGAAAGAAGGCTGCGGAATGACGACCTCGGCGCCCTCCTCCAAAAACGCCGCGCTCACGATGCTGATAAGCTCAAAAGAGCCGTTGCCGAACAGCAACTCGTCCTCGCCGGCGCACAGATGCTTTGCGAGCGCCTCGCGCAACAACGTCGCGTTCGTGTCGGGATAGCGCGTAATCTCCGAAAGACAATTCCGTATCGCTTCCGGCACAAGGGGAGACGCGCCGTGATTGTTCTCGTTCCCCGCCAGTTTCAAGACCGTCTCCACCCCGTATTCGCGCTTCACGCTTTCGATGGAACGGGCCGGCAGAAAGGGCCGTATCTCGTCCAGCGTTTTTTTATGAATAACCATTATGCGACGCTCCTTGCGTACTTATCCGCCTGCTTCATCGCCTTTACCAGGTCTTCCGCCGTATAGGGCCGGTCAAGACCGCCGTAATCAGGCTCGGCGCTTTTCACCCGCGCCGCGGTCTCGGCCAGCTGGCTTTCAAGATCCCCGTCGGCGCCGAAGCCCAGCGCCTCAAATGTCAGCGGGATGTTGAGCCTTTTCAGCGTCAAAACCCGGCTTAACACATCTTTTTCTTCCTCATTCCCCAAAACACCCTGCGCGATATACCCGAAGGCGACCTTTTCGCCGTGGAGCCGCTTCCGCAACGCGGGATAATGCGAGAGCGCGTTGTACAAAGGATGGGCGATTCCGCGGGGCATTTGGGCGGTGGTAATTGAACCGCAGAGACCGGTTAGAAGGAAAACCGCGTCCAGAACATCGTTGAAAGCGGCCTCGTTCACGGCCCCCTTTTCAACGCCGTCCGCAACCTCCGGCCCATAGCGTTCCAGCACGTCGCGGATAAGCTCGCCGTATTTCAGGGCCAGACGCGCATAGAGGCCGCCGCCGCGCAACGCCGCGGGCGCCGCCTCGTACCACTTGGCAAGGCTGTCCGCGACGCCGGCGCGTAGGTAGGCCGCCGGCGCGGCGGCTATAACATCCGTATCGACTACGGCCAGCGCCGGCGCGTTCTTCCGAAACACCGCCTCGGTGAACACACCTTCCTCGGTGTACATGATCGTAACCGCCGCAAAACCGGCGCAGGTGGCCGCAATCGTCGGCGCCGCGATAACCGGCAGCCCGGCCTCCGCCGCCGCGCTTTTCGCCGTGTCTAGAATACGGCCCCCGCCGACCCCGGCAATCGCCCCGCAACCCTTTTCACGCGCCTCACGGGCGAAAGCCCTGGCCGCGCCGTGATTCGGGTAACCGGCATACTCGCGAACTTCGTAACGGACGCCGGCCCGGTCAAGACTCGCGCCGAGCGCGCCCCACGTCTTGGCAAGCGCCGTCTTCCCGCCGATAACAAGGATGTTCCGCGCATGGTTCCCGTCTTTCAAGAAGGCGCCCGCGGCGTCCCCCGCCTCATGCAACGCGCCGCGCCCCCGCACATAGCGCTCCGGCGTAATAATATCGAGCGTCATACGGCCCCCTTTTCCGCGCCTGCGCCCCCGCTTCCCGCGCAGGCGTCCCCCGCCTCCGCGAACAGGGCCGTAGACAGATAGCGCTCGCCTGAGTCTGGCAACAGAGTCACGATGAGCTTGCCCTGGTTTTCCGGCCTTCGGGCGATTTCCCCGGCGGCGAACAGAGCCGCGCCTGACGATATGCCGGCTGGAAACCCCTCCCGCCGCGCCAGCTCGCGGGCCGCGCCGAACGCCTCCTCGTTCTTCACCCGGATCACCTCGTCGATGATTTCCCGGTTCAGCACCTCCGGGACGAACCCCGCGCCGATGCCCTGAATCTTATGCGAACCCGGCTTTCCGCCTGAAAGCACCGCCGAATCGAAAGGCTCCACCGCGACAATCGTTACGGAAGGCTTCTTTTGCTTCAGCACTTCGCCCACGCCCGTAATGGCGCCGCCCGTCCCCACCCCGGCGACAAAGACGTCAACCGCGCCGTCCGTGTCCTCCCACACCTCGACCGCCGTCGTAAGCCGGTGTATCTGCGGGTTCGCCTTGTTGACAAATTGGCCGGGAATAAACGAGTTCGGAATGCTCGCCGCCAGTTCCGCCGCCTTCGAGATGGCCCCCTTCATCCCCGCCGCGCCCGGCGTCAGCACGATTTCCGCGCCCAGCGCCCGTAGCAGATTCCGCCGCTCGACGCTCATCGTCTCCGGCATGGTGAGTATGATCCGGTAGCCCCGCGCCGCCGCGACAAAGGCCAGCGCGACCCCCGTATTCCCGCTCGTCGGCTCAATCAGCACCGTATCCTTGCCGATAAGCCCGCGTTCCTCCCCGTCCCTTATCAGCGCGTAACCGATACGGTCTTTCACGGAAGACAGCGGGTTAAAACTCTCCAGTTTGGCGACCACCCGCGCTTTGAACCCGTGCGCCCCGTTATAGTTCGTTAGTTCCAGCAACGGCGTCCGCCCGATGAGATCAGTCAGATTTTTTACAATTTTAGACATAGCGTCCTCCTTAAAAACAATGTTCGCCCTCTCACAACGCCGTGTGCGGCTCTATTTCGTCGCCGACGTCCGCGGAGCCAGTCGCGGCCTCCTCGTCGGGCACATTGTGGAGCGACTTCCAAACCTTGTGGACTATCCAGTTGAATTCGGGCGAGTTCTTGACGTCCCCCGATTTACGCTTCGCCGAGTCAATATCGATAATTTCCTTGACGCCGCCCGGGTTGCCGGTCATCACCACGACGCGGCTCGACAGAAAAACCGCCTCCTCTATGCTGTGCGTGATAAAGATGATGGTCTTGCCCGTCTTGTTCCAAATGCGCAACAGCTCCTCCTGCAACAGCTCCCGCGTCTGCGCGTCAACCGCCGCGAAAGGCTCGTCCATGAGCAGCACATTCGGCTCGTAGGCCAGGGCGCGGGCTATGGCGACCCGCTGCTTCATCCCGCCCGACAACTCGTGCGGGTAGCGGTCGGCGAAGCCCTCCAGCCCGACCAGTTCAAGGTAGGCGCCGGCAATCCGGTTATACTCGGCGCGGGGCGTCTTCTTGATTTCCAGCCCAAAGACGATGTTCTGCCTGATAGTCCGCCAGGGAAAGAGCGCGTACGACTGCATCACAAAGCCCCTGTCCAGCGCCGGCCCGGCAACCCGCTTCCCCGCCACCCGTATCTCCCCCGAATCGGGAAAGGTGAGCCCCGCCAGCAAGTCAAGCAACGTCGATTTTCCGCAACCGCTCGGCCCTACAATGGACACAAACTCCCCCTTCCGCACCGCCAGCGAGAAGCCGGAAAGCGCCGTAAACCGCTCTTTCTTCCGCCCGTGGGTTATCGTGTACGAGCGCGTCACGTTTTCAATGTTAATGATCTCATCCTCATCCATATCTTCTCCTTGTTACAAAATTCAAATAAATCATAGATAACGTAACTATTCAGGCGGGGGAGGTCTCCCCCGCGCTCCAGCCCGCGCCGCCCGCAAGCGGGCTTAGGCGGTCTTCCGCTATCCCCTCTGCGGGGACAAAACCATAAGGAAGCACTGATTTATACAATCGAGAATGCGTCAACTTCGTTGACGTTCAACCGCGTTGACGTTGCCAACTTTCAATTATCAATGGTCCACTGATTACACAGATTATGCACATACAAATAAAATCAGCGTTAATCTGCGTGATCAGTGGACCGTTTTCTATCTCTTATCTGAAATACGACCGCTTATCCCTCGGATACGTTTATGCCGCGAGCCGCTGGGCCAGTGCCGCCGCGCTTGCCGCGTCTTCGGAATAGCCGTCCGCGCCGATCTCGTTCGCGAATTGCTGGTTGATCGGAGCGCCGCCGACAATCAATTTGAAGCCGGAAAGCCCGCTTGCCTTGATCGCTGTAGCGGTTTCCTTCATCGCGGGCATCGTGGTGGTGAGCAGGGCGGACAGCGCGACGATCTTCGTGTCGGGATTCGCCCTGATCGTGTCGATAAACGTGGCAACCGGAACATCCACGCCGAGGTCGATCACCTTGAAACCGGCACTCTCGATCATCAGCGAGACTAAGTTCTTGCCGATGTCGTGGAGGTCGCCGTGA
>JAITDS010000259.1 GCA_031282435.1 Spirochaetaceae bacterium | reverse complement strand
CGGTTAATTAAAAAGCCTACCCCCCCCCCCCCCCAACACCCGCTTGCTTTAAATTACCCCCCGATTTGTTTGGATGTTCTGTAAAAACGGGTTTGGGGGGGGGGGGGGGGGGCTTGAGTTTTCCGGACAACTCTATTATCGCGGCAGTTTATTCCATTCCGATTTTCTGACACTGTTATGGCGTATTACTATTTTTTCGTAATCTTCAAATTCAACTGTTGTTTCGATACGGTTTCCTTTTAATAAATTTTCATTTTCGTACAGCATAAATTCCCAGCGCATAGGCTCGGCTTCTCTTGCCAGAACCTTCGCTATTGGAAGCGGCAGCGGATAATAAAAATTTTCATTGTTTGGTGAAACCTGTTTTACATTCAGCGTATTATTTTCAATGTTGTAAGACAACATCATATTCACTCCTGACGCAAAAAAGGCAAAGGCTTTGCCGTTAGGCAGAATCCGAACCAATTTAATACCGGTATCTCCGCGCCAAAGACCAAAAATTTTTTCAGGAATTATAAGCTCTACATCCGGCGCTTCCGGCGAATCGCTATCTTCGCGCCATTCAAACGCCATGTTCACAATATTATGCATATTCAAAGCTATGTCTCTGGTAGTTTTATATTTAGCGGTCTGCCGTGAAAGTTCATTAGAGTCCGCATCGCTTATAATAAGCTCAAAAACGCAGTTTTCATTTTCAGGGTATAAACTGATTTTTACAAAGTAATCCGGCTCCGGCATAGAAAGTTCGTCCGCTTCCACGCCGCTAAACACCATATCCTCGTCAGGAGGCAGTATTATTACATCCTCTTTATCTGAAAAATATGAGTATACAAGCGTTTCCAGCAAGCGGACTTCTTCAGGATTTGAACCTTCAGCCGCAAGCGGTTGAATCTTGAAGACGGCTTTTTCATCCTGCGCGTTAAGATTAAAAAGCGTAATAAACAGGCTAAACGCTATTGTAAACACTTTTTTCATACTAATCATTATAGCAGTAATAGAGCGTAAGGACAACCGCCGCATTGTCCAGGGCGGGTATATATAAAAACGAAGGAAAAAGTGATATACTTGGCATGGTTTTTTGGGGTGAAAGGCGGGACAACAACTTGATGCCCGTAACGACTTATTTCTCCGTCATACGTGACCATCGAGCGGGCAATTATTCGCGTCATTCGCGGACAACATTAAGATCCAAAACAAAACCTTTCCGCATCGCGGCTCGAATTTCACCGTTTTTTAGCGCAAAAATCGCGTAGATACCGGGAAATTGTGAGATAAAGGTCGAAGCATCATCGTAACCCATGGTAAACAGTGTGGTAGAAAGCGCGTCCGCGTCCATTGAAGCGGTTTTATACTCGTTTTGAGCGTCATATCCACGCAAATTTTGAATTATTGTTACCGAAACAATGTCATTTTCAACAGGATAGCCCGTTTTTGTTGACAAGATGTGGTGGTAGCGTACGCCGTCCTCCTCGAAAAAGCGCTCGTAATCGCCGGAGGTTACAAGAGTTCCGTCCCGTATTTCAACCACGCCAAGGTACTCGCCGCGTTCTTTACGCGGGTTCTGCACGCCGATTTTCCATGGCGGCGGAGGTTCAAACGGTTTCGCCGGCGCTTTTGCGCCGTAGGCCGCAATATTCCCGCCAAAATCTATTAAAGCGCTTTTTACGCGATGTTTTCTAAGGATGTTTACGGCCTCGTCCGCCGCATATCCTTTTGCAATGCCGCCTAGGTCCAGCGCCATTCCTTGCCGCTCCAAAAATACGGTTCCACGTCCTTTGTCTATTTTTACATCGCGCCAGTTTACCAGTGAAAGCGCTCGCGCTATTTCGTCCGAAGACGGGATACGCTCTTCGTCCGTGCCAATTCCCCACAGTTTAACGAGCGGCCCTATCGTGGGGTCAAAACCGCCGTCTGAAATCTCCGCGAAAAAAAGCGCTCTGCTTAACACGGTGATAACGTCATCGCCAACGTGTACCGGCTCGATTCCGGCGGCGCGGTTTATGCGCCCAATGTCCGAATCCGGTTTATTTACGCTGAACGTATCATCTATCTCGCGCAGGCGGGAAAAAACATCGCGGTAAGCGCCGGTTTTGCCGGACTGAGCGATTCGCAGTCTGCAAAGTGTCCCCAGAACAAATTCGGACTGTCCTTGCGGCGTTTTCCCCGCGCATGACGCAAAAACAAAAGCGGCCAGAAGTACGGCGGCAAGAGCGGCTCTGTTGAACATAAAATCAGAATACCTTGTTTTTCTATGTTAGTAAATGAACCGGAGCAAATTCGCGTATACAAGCAGATACAAGAATTTCAGGTTCTAAAAGGGCGGTTGGCATACGCGGCTGTCTGCCCCGGTGGTGTTCTAGAATTACTGGAACAAACATACTCTTCCAAAAAACCAGACGTTTATAGCAAGGGCGACAACTATCTTACGCGTCTGTTCTGTTTTTGAAAAACTCCGCCCTTTCCTCACTAGCCGCGCGCTCCAGGTACGCAGGGACAGATGTTTCCTTTCAATCTTTTGCGTGTTTTTCGCGGGAGGGGGATACCGGGCTTATTCACGGGAATGTCGGGAAGCCCTCGAATCGAAAGACGGCGCGGGAAATCCGGGAAAGAACGCTCAGGGCATATACGGAACGGTATAGTGATTTTGGACCGGCCTTTGCCGCGGAGAAACTGAGGGAGGCGGGAGGGGATACGTCTCAGCGCGGGCACGCTGAGACGATGGTTGACAGCCGAAGGGTTGCGGAAAGGGAAACGGAAGCGGCGGATATACCGGAGCCGGCGGGAGCGGCGGGCGTGTTTCGGAGAATTGATTCAGTTTGACGGAAGCCGTCACGACCGGTTTGAAGGGCGGGGTTCCCGTTGCGCTAAAATAGGGGTCATTTCTATTGCGGCTTGACAATCAGAGGCGTTCCCGGTTGACAAACTGAACCCTTTAACCGGGGTGTCGCTTGCCACGACCGCATGAACCTTCGTATTACATCCTCCCCGTGACTTCCCTATCGCCTGTCTGCCGTTTTTTTAAAGCCCCACGGACATCCGGATGAACCTTTATCGAAGTTGAATCCAATGAAAACACCTTCGGGTCCGGCAGCCGCTCCGCCTGTAAAGCGGTAACAACCCGTTCCGGGACCACGTTCTTTGCCCGCCGGTTAAAACGCATATAGATGGAGTGCCGGGAACCGAACGTTTCGGGTAAAGCCCGCCATTCGCGTCCGTTTTCACAGATATAGATAAAGGTATTCAGAAAGGTCAGATTGTCTATTTTTACGTGTCCCCGCTGCTTAGGTAGCAGGGGCGCTACCTGTTTGAATTGTTTTTGGTTGAGTTTCATGTCCGGAGTATATCATATTTCTTTAGTGTGAACACGCCCTAGTTAAAAATATTTGACTGTGTTAAAATGAGATTCAGGCAGGGGTAATCTTCGAGACAAAAAGAATGTCCGGCTAAAAATTGCCGCGGTATTTTAAGGGAGATATAACTCAAAGACGGCAAATAATTTTTGGAGGGTGTGTATCGTGGCGTATGATTCTAAAATTGCTAATCAGTTGAGAGAAATCAAATTTATCAGGGCGGCATGGCGCAAGGTACTGCCGTACAAACTGCGTTTCCGTGTTTTTCAAGCCTTTTCATTGTTTTGCGGGGTAGAAAAATATACTCAAGCGTTGATAGATTTGCTGGAAGAGCCGGGTGCGGTTGATTTTGAGAAAAAAGACAGAGTCCTTAAGATCTTAAAAAAGAACAAGTATGGGGCGATTTCACCGGAATTTTCTGAAATATGGCTGGAAAAAACCTCCGATTCTAACCGTGTCTTTAATTTTAACGGCGCGATACTGCCGTACTTTAAAGGCATGGATATTGAAACTTTGACATTTGTTTTTTCGGATACATTCCTGTTCAGTATGCTGTTCGGTGACAATTATTCCGCCGGTCTTGTTAAACGACTCGAAAACCTTATGGGTGAAGGGCCGTACGGCTACACGGAGGACGGGTTTGACGTTACGGTAAAACAAGGCGACATTGTGATAGATGCCGGCGCGTGGATCGGAGATTTCAGCGCGTATGCCGCCGCGAAAGGCGCGGTTTGCTATGCTTTTGAACCTTCCTCACAAACATTCAAAATGCTGCAAAAAACCTCCGAACTTAATTCCAGGGGGGGGGGGGGGATTTTCCCTGTAAAAAAAGGCTTGGGTGATTCTGAAAATGAGATTTCCCTCTTTATGGAATTTAACACCGGCTCAAATACCATTCTTAAAGAGCACGCCGTAAATGAATCCGCCGAAAAAGTCCGTATTACCACCCTTGATAAATTCGTTCATCAAAAAAACTTGAAGCGTGTCGATTTCATTAAATCCGATATTGAAGGTGCGGAGCGGGATATGCTAAAAGGCGCACGTGGCGTACTTAAAGAATTTGCGCCGAAACTTGCGCTATGCACATACCATTTACCGGACGATCCGGAAGTGATGGAAGCGCTGATCAAAGAGGCGAATCCGGATTACAGGGTCGTGCATATCAGCAAAAAACTTTTTGCCGCTGTCTGTAACTGACTCGAATACGCGCCAGCGAAGTAATGGCAACGTTTACGGCTTCACCCGGAGACAAAACGGCATCCGCGGCGTTCCCGCATTGAGGGGTTAAACTTGACCCGCAAAATCGAAATGTCCCTATGTCGTAGAGGGTGTAGAATTTTTGTAGACCCCGCCAAACAGTTTTTACACCGGGCGGACCGTCGCTTGGTACCGTCCAAGTTGCCGTTTACATTATGACACGAAATAATTTTGAGCGTCCTGACTTTCCTATTTGTTCAATAAGGCTCAGACGTTGAAGAACATATATTGTTTTGCGGGCAAGGACGGGTTTTATACCGCCCTTGCCGGCGAAAGAAGCGGCGGTAAATGTTTCGTTTGTTTTAAACGGTATGAATTGAATATAATCGCTCAGGCCGCAAAGCGGAATTGTATGCTTATACTTTTTCAAAAACTTGTCTATTATGCTGACACCGCCTCTGCGCCATGAGCCTTTACCGTCCGCTTTACGCTCTTCAAGAACGTCAACAACAACAAGTTCCACAGAAATATTCGGCAGCAGCGGAAGAAACGGCGCATAAACAAGAGCGTTAAATAAATCCCATTTACAACCTTTCTTGGGACTCTTTCTAATATGCGCCAGCCTGCCGTCATTGTCATACAACGCTATATGCTTTTCTTCGATTATCGGATGAACAATTCTGACACGGTTATCCCTGCTAAGTCGCTCCAGCTTTTTTTTTAACGGCGCGAAACTTCCAGTCTGTATTTCAATAATATCGCCTTTGCTGTTTATACAATCACAGACATATTCCCCGCTCGTAATTTCAGTCATGCCGCCTTCGCCAGCATAACTGTTTTTTAATACACGGTGCAGAGAGCTTTCATTTTCAACGCCTATCATGCCTAATTATAATACGAATTTCAGCGTTAAATGAAGCGGCGGCTCACCTTAACATCCAAAATAGTCCGTATATCGCACGGATTTACACAGATTAAAAAATCAAAGGAGAAAACCGGTTGACGGCAGCTAAAGTCAACGCCTGTTTTTTTGTAAAGAGTGAAGCAGGAAAGCGGACGTCGGGTGGCGGTGTCAACGCGCAAGGGATAGAAGCGGGATGAAAACGCTTGCGTTTTCATGAGAGCGGATAGCCCGGTTTTTGCCTGCCGCAGGCAGGCAAAAATGCGCCCGAATTTTAATTATCATTTTTAAGCATATTTCTTATTACCGGGGACGGCTTTCCCGCTAAACGCAGGGGGCAAACCTGCTGGCGGGCGATGGCGGGCTGGTGGTTTGTGCTATGTGTTGTTATGATTTACTGTTATGGAGCAGATGAAAAAACGAAAAATTAATGACGCCCCGGCATACCGTCTGATAACCGGCGCTTTTAAGCGGAATCGCGGCGGGATGACGGTTGCGGATGTTGTGGCAAGGACAGCGCTGCCGCTGGATAAGGTCAGGACTTTAGTGAATGACGTTGCCGATGAGTATTCGGCGCATATTTCCGTAACAGAATCGGGTGAAATACTTTATTCGTTCCCTTCCGGTTTTACAAGCAAGTACCGGGGGTTTAAGGCTGTCGCCGGAAGAGCGCTGAGGACGATTGGGGGGGCTTTAAAAACCGCGGCGGCGGCGCTTTTTAAGGTGTGGATAATGGTGATGCTGGTGGGGTATTTTGTCCTTTTTATGCTGATTGCTCTTGCCGCTCTTGTGCTTTCCGTTGCGGCGAATTCGTCAAGCAGTGACAACAGGCGCAGCGATTCCGGCGGCGGTATATTTTTCGCGTCCGGCATATTTAATTTTATAATTAGAATTTGGTTCTATTCCGAATTAGCGCGGGCGATTGAAGGCCCCCGCTATGGGTATGCCTACAATTCCGCCAGAGTGGAAAAGCGTCCCAAAGGAAAGCCGCTGTACAAGGCTATTTTTTCTTTCGTGTTTGGGGACGGAGACCCTAACGCCAATATGGAGACGCGGGAAAGGCAGGCGCTTATCGCGTATATTCAGGCCAATAAAGGCGTTATATCTCTGCCGGAATTTATGGTTTTGACGGGTTCCAGCGGGAGTGAGGCGGATAGTCTTATCTGTTCATACTGCGCTGAGTACGGCGGAATGCCGGAGGTTACGGAAGACGGCACCGTAGTATACCGGTTTGACGACTTGTTGCTGCGCGCCGATAAGCGGGATCGCTCTTTTGCGGGTTTTTCCGCGCCTTTGGCGCAGCTTAACCGGTTTTCATCGAATACGACAAAGATGAACGTGTGGTTTTGTGTTATTAATTCCGTAAATTTAATTTTTGGTTCGTATTTTTTTATTAACGCGATGAATAGCGGGCATATTCTGACGCAGGAACATTTTAACGCCTCTTCGTATTTGTACGGTGTTACCTACCTTTTGTCTAAGCATTTTGTTGATAATCCGCTTCCTTTCATTACTATAGGTTTGGGCGTTATACCTTTTATATTTTCGCTGTTTTTTTGGTTTATTCCGCTTGCGCGTTTTATATTGTTAAAACATGATAACGAAAAAATAAAACTGGAAAATCTTCGCAAGAGCGCGTTTATGCAAATTTGGGATGACCCTCTTACTGTAAAGGCAAGTGATATAAAATCTAACCTTAAAGAGGCTTCGCCTAAAAACATGAACGCGGCGCGGGAGCGCGTTATAAAAGATATGGGCGCATACTCTATGCCTGACGTTACCGTAGACGAAAAAGGCGAGGCTGTTTATTCATTCAACGAATTGGAGCGCGAAAAAACGGCGCTCGCAAAATACCGTTACAGCCTTAGTACGCCCGAATTGGGGAAGGTTGTTTTTAATACGGATGAATAAGCGCTCAATTTTGGTAGTTGATGACGAGGTAAAAATCCTTAATCTGCTAAAATCGTATCTTGAAGCTAACGGTTACGGGGTTGTTTGCGCGAGGAACGGCAGGGAAGGTTTGGAGGTTTTTGATTCGTTCCGGCGGCGCGGGCAGTTTATTTCTTTGATTCTGCTTGATTTGATGCTGCCTGATTTTTCCGGCGAGGAATTTTGCGGCAGGGTTAGACGCTACTCCGGCGTTCCTATAATAATGATTACCGCCAAAGTTGATGAGGAAAGCATTATCCGCGGTCTCAATACCGGGGCTGACGATTATGTTTGTAAGCCGTTTAGTCCGCGCCAGCTTATGGCGCGAATTGAGGCGGCTTTGCGGCGGAGCGGCGGCACGGCTTTAGCGGACGGCGGCGGCGGGATTATAGGGACGGGCGCGGGGATTGAAGCAGGCATGGCCGTTGAAACATCCTTGGCATCCTTAGCCGTTGAAGCGGGCGCGGGGAGTGAAAAAGGCGCGGGCATTGAAAAAGGACTAGACTGTTTTCGCTGCGGGGACTTAGTAGTTGACACTGAAAAGCGTACCGTACGCCGCAACGGGGAGTTTATTCCGCTTACCCGCGATGAATACAAACTGCTCACATTGCTTATGTCTAGTCCGGCAAAAATCTTTACGCGGGACGAAATATTGGATGCGGTTAAAGGGGATGATTACGACGGGTTTGACCGCTCGGTAGACAGCCATATAAAGCGGCTGCGCTCTAAAATTGGGGACGACAAAAAGTCTCCAAAATATATTCTTACTGTTTACGGCATGGGCTACCGGATTGGCTCTTCGTAAAACCTTTTTGGACGGTTTTACCATCAGCCTGCAAAATCGTCTAACTCTTACATACACATTATTTATAAGCGCGGCGCTGGCTCTATTGGCGCTGGCGATAAATTTATTTACCGGCATAACGTTTAACGCTCTTGTTAAAGAGAATATCAGCGTAAAAAATGCCGAAATAGTCCGCGTCATGACGGAGCTTTACAATCCTATGGCGCAGAGTTTTGACAGCGGCGCCGTTGAGGATTTCGGGATGTACTTTGTCCATGAAGGCTATATCGTCAGCGTAGAAGATATTCGAGGCGAAATTATTTGGGATGCCCGTTCCTGCGATATGCGGCAATGCCGTGACGTGATAGCGGACATAAGCAGTCGCATGGAGCGGCAATTCCGCGTAGACGGCGGGATGCGGAAACAACGTTATACCGCGCAATACAACGGTAAAGCGGTAGGCGCGGTTATCATCGAAAGTTACGCTCCTTTTTTTTACAGCGAGGCCGAGTCTGAATTTTTAAGTTTGATAAATCATCTGCTTTTAGCGGCGGGTGTTTTGCTTTGCGTACTGAGCGCGGCGGTTTCCATTGCTCTTGCGCGCGGCATAGCGCTTCCCGTCAATCTCGCCGGAGAGGCGGCGAGGTCCATTGCCCAGATACATTCCGGCGGCGTTATTCTGAAACACGGCGGCGTACGTATACCGGAAAAGTACAAAACGCGGGAGCTTGCCGGCCTTTCTTCTTCTATAAATCAGCTTGCCATGGAGTTGGAGGAGGCTGAACGCTGGCAAAAACAGTTGACTGCCGACATTGCCCACGAATTGCGTACACCGCTTACCTGCCTTCGGGGGAATATTGAGGCTATGGTTGACGGCGTGTTTACGCCTGACCGTGAACGCCTTTTGGCTTGTTACGAAGAGACTATAAGGCTTAATAATTTGGCGGAGGATTTGAATACGCTTTCCGGTCTCGAATTAGGAAACATCCCTTACGGTATGTCAAAAAATTTGAATAAAAGTGTTTTTGATATTGCGAAACTGCTTCAAACTGTCGCGGGGCAGTTTAGCGCCGCAGTATCGGAAAAGGGTGTGGATTTACATCTGAGATTGCGTGAAAGCCCCGTCAGCGCCGACTATGACCGTCTTAAACAGGTGTTTATTAACGTACTGTCTAACGCCGTGAAATATACCGACCAAGGGAGTATTTCAATAAGCGTTGAAGCGGTAGATAAGGATAGACTTCCCGGCGCCCCTTCCGGCATCCGCTGGGAAGTTATAATTGCCGATACCGGTATCGGCATACCGGAATGTGATATTCCTCATATTTTTGAGCGTTTCTACCGCACGGATAAGTCCCGCAGCCGCAGTACCGGAGGAGCGGGGATCGGTCTTGCCATTTCCGCCGCTATAGTTAAAGCGCACGGCGGAGAGATTTTTGCCGAAAGCGCTGAAAGCGGCGGAAGCGTATTCCATATTTTAATATAGCCCCCCCCCCCCCCACTACGGATTTTAAGAGCTTCTAATAGAATTGTTCAGAAACTGAAGTTTCCGCAAACCAAGCGCGGCTTGTCCAACAAGCGCCAAAAAACCGCAAAATGCGGAGCATTTTGCGGGCCTTGTTCGATAAGCAACCGGCTTATTGAACAAGGCCAATATATATTTAATCAATTATTATTCATATCACGCTGCAAGATAGACCGTATAAACGGCAAAATTCTTGATGCCGCCGCTCTTAATATCGCTGTCTTTATGCTTTTATATTTGGCATACCCGCGGAATATTTTCGGAAAATCGAATCGATGTTTGATAAGACCGTTGGCGGCTTTATTGACCGGCACGACTATAGCATGACTGATAAGTAAGTCAACAACCACCACCAAAGGTGGTGGCTTGAGGGGGAGGCCCCTAGAAGGGGCCATCTCGTAGTTCGTGATCTTCGTCCAGCCGCTCGGCATCTTCCTGATACTTTACGTACCTCCGTATCTTTTCCTCATCCATCCCGACCGTTGTGACACAGTAA
>JAITDS010000208.1 GCA_031282435.1 Spirochaetaceae bacterium | reverse complement strand
ATTGAAGCATTTTCACGCTATCAGCTTGCGGCGGCTGTCGCGGACGCGAATGAGTTATACGGCAACCTTTTGTCCGTGCTTGGCGGCAGCGCGTCCGCCGGATTTGATGCCGGTAAAATGAAAAACGGCGCTTATTACAGACTTGAAGCGTCTAGGATAGCGCGCGGCATACCTATTGCCGTAAAAGTGGAAGGCGACGACCAGAATCGTATCGGGAACGCCTTTGCCGTCTCGCTGGGCAAGATAGGGTTTAAGAGCGGCGGAGACAACAACCGCTATATTTTGAACGTTACGGTAAGCCTTACGGATGCCAATCTTTCGGCTAATCAGTTTCAATTTTGCCGCTACAATGTTGACGCGTATTTAACGGATACAAAAAACGGCAGTAGAATGGCCCCTTACAATATCAGCGGCCGCGAAGGTCATACCTCAATGAAAGAGGCGCAGATCCGCGCGATAAACTCCGCGGCAAAAAAGATAAACGCCGAGTACGGGCAAGTTTTTGATAATTTCTTTTCAAGCAATATGCTAAAACAATAGCCCGCCGGCCCGCCAGCGGGTTTCCTCCTTTGCCTTTTACAACAAAAGGGGCATTGGCTTCCGGGGAGATACGCTTAAATTACTTATCAAAAATTCGGGCGCATTCCCGTCGCTTCGCGCCGGGAACCGGGCTATCCGCTATAATTAAACCGGACGGCGTAAAACGCCGTCCGGTTTAATTCCGCTTCTATCCCTTGCGCGTTGAGCTTCCGGATTTTACCTGGCGGGGCGCGGCCCCGCAACCCTGCTAGCAGGCCGATTTCATTAAAGAACCGTGAATGAACCTCCCCGCCGCAAGCGGCGGGGTATTAAACCCCGTTGCGAATAAAAGCCGGTAGTCTTATTAGGAGGAGCAGTTTTACATTTAGCACTAAATGTGAAAAAACTGCCCTAAAATTGCTTCCAAAATCCGTATATAGCGTTAAAAGTAAAATTGCCGTAAAAGTCCGCGAATTAACGCGGATTAAAAATTGAGGTGGGGGATGGCGGGGTAAAGTCAAACCGTATATGCGGTTTTAACTAAGCAAGCGCGCAGGCGCTTGCGACGCGCAAGGGATAGAAGCGGTATGAAAACGTGAAAGCGTTTTCATAATAGCGGATAGCCCGGTCGCCGCATGGCGGCGATGCGCCCAAATTCTGATTATCGAATTTAAGCATATTTTCCGTTAGTTAAGGCTGTTTTCAAACTAAAGGCAAGGCGGGGAGGCGGCGGGCCGCCTTCGGGAGACAACGCCCTTTTCTTGCCGGGGGCAATGCAGGAAAGCCACTGGTGGCTGGCGGACTGACGGGAAATACAGCAGCGTATGCCAGCCGCCCTTTTCAAACCAAACGCAAAGGAGTAAACCCACTGGTGGGCTGGCGGCTTGTTTAAAAATTAAAATGACTTTACTGTGGGAGTAAAGTCATGGTTTCTGAACGTACAATAAAAGTCCGCACATACGAATGTGATAGTTATAATCATGTTAATAACGCGAATTATTTGAACTATCTTGAATATGCGCGTTTTGAATTTTTGCGCGATATAGGATTTGATTATAAGCGTATGCTAGAAGCCGGCTACGGCATATACGTTGCCCGTATAGAAATTGATTATAAACGCCCCGCCGTAGTGGACGACGAACTGTTAATTCAGTCGTGGCCTGTAAAAAAGGGATCTGTAAGCGGAATTATAGCGCAAAAAATTACGCGAGGTGATGACCTTATAGCGGAAGCGAAAGTAACATGGGCTTTTGTCGGCAAAAACGGCTCGCCGTCCAAGTTGCCGCCGGAATTTGACGTTCCGCTTCTCGCTCCGGCTCCCGCTTCAACACACGATATTTAATACGCGGTAATACAAACTAAGCTATCCCCTGTAAGGAACTGTAAGACTTTGTAAGACCGTTTTCTAAGAATGATATAAAAATGGCAACCGGTTATGAGGGAGAAAATGAGCGAATACAAACGTCCCAGTTGGGATGAATATTTTATGGAAGTGTGCGACGCGATTGCGCGGAGAGCCACCTGCGACAGAGGGCGTTCCGGCGCGGTTATAGCCCGCGACAACCAGCTTCTTGTTACCGGCTATGTGGGCGCTCCGAAAGGCTTGCCGCACTGTGACGAGGCAGGACATCAGTTAAAGCAGATGATGCACGAGGACGGCTCCGTTACCGTCCATTGCGTCCGCACCGTACACGCCGAACAGAACGCTATATGTCAGGCGGCAAAACGAGGCGTTGCTATAGACGGCGGTACACTTTACTGCCGCATGACCCCCTGCCGCACCTGCGCCATGCTGATAATTAACGCCGGGATTGTGCGGGTTGTATGCCAGCGCCGCTACCATGACGCCGCCGATTCGGAAGCCATGTTCAAACAAGCCGGAGTCGTTCTGGAATATGTCCATGACGAAGTTGAAAAATACGACAAACAATGAACCACCTCGCGGGGCAAGCGCACCTAAGGTCGAAGACCGGCGTTTGCGGCGGGGTATTAGACCCCACTGCGAATAAAAATCATTTAAACGAAATTACTCTTTCCGATTTAGGCGCAACTTCCCCTATGATTGCGGCATATTTGTCCCCCCCGTTTCTAATGCGAAGAACAAACTCTTCCGCTTCGCGGGCAGGCGCGGCTATCAAAAGGCCGCCCGATGTTTGAGGGTCAAACATCAACTCCTGAACGGCAAAAGACAGCGAACTAACGTCAACAAGTTTTTCAATACGGTTACGGTTACGCTGACCTGCGGCTGTCAACAAGAAATCATTCGCGTAGCCAACGGCCTCAGGAATAAACGGCAAAGCGTCAGGGTACAGGATGATTGACACCGAGCTGCCCGCCATCTCCAAGACGTGAACGAGCAGTCCGAAACCGGTAACATCCGTGCAGGCGCTCACGTTGAATTTTAACATAACTTCGCAGGCATAACGGTTAAGCCTTTCCATAGAATCGACAGCCCGCCGTACCGCGCGCTCATCCGCCAATCCGACACGCAGCGCCGCCATAACGATTCCCACACCCAAAGGCTTCGTAAGTATCAGTTTGTGACCTGTTTTGGGCGTATTGTTGCGCAGTGCCTTCGCCGTTTCAACGACGCCCGCGACAGCCAGCCCGTATTTAGGTTCTTTGTCGTATATTGAATGACCGCCGCCCAGCACGGCTCCGGCTTCCGCGATTTTCTCCGCCCCCGCGGCCAGAATATCCGCCAGAATTTTTTTATCCATCGATTCGGGGAAGCAAACAAGATTCAGCGCGAGCAGAGGATGACCACCCATTGCCCAAACGTCGCTAAGAGCGTTAGCCGCCGCGATACGCCCAAAAGTTTTAGCGTCATCAATCATGGGAGGAAAAAAATCAACTGTAAAAACGAGCGATCTCTCATCATCAAGCTTATAGACCGCCGCGTCATCGCAAGCGTCATAGCCCACAAGCAGATTTTCGTTAATTACAGGCGAAATACCCGCAAGCAACCGCGCAAGACCTTCACTTTCAATCTTTGCCCCGCATCCGCCGCTCACGCAGTTTGACAACAGTGAATCGTTAACATGAACCATAAACGCTCCGGCAAAATTTACCACGTCAACACCCGTTAACACCGGCAAATATGTTTAGCATACGAGACGGACCCGTCCGCTTCCTCTATCATAATATAAGTTTCTTTAACGTCAATAGCGTGCTCAGACAAAAATACGGCGGCTTTTTCAATATCATCAGGTAAAAATCTAAGACAAAAACCGCATCCAGCCTTTATTTCGGACGGTTTTGGCATAACGCGGACATGAAAGCCCCCGTCCGACAGAATTTGTTCCGCCATAATCGCCTGCGATACGCTTTCAAAACAGATAACAGCCTCAATTTGCGCCCCGGCGCGTCCGTCTATCATTACAAATACCTAAAAAAGTGTAATTACATATTATAAATAAGAATTGGAACGTATTAAAGAGCGTTATAGGGATAACCGGCAATCCCGGTTTCGCGAAAATTCACCGGCCAGCCGGCAACCAACGGCTTTCCTGCCTTGCCCTTTACAAGAAAAGGGGACTTGGCTCATGAGTTATATTCTTAAATTCGGCCGCAAATCAAAATTCGGGCGCATTTTCACCTGCGGCATCAGCCGCAGGCAAAAACCGCGCTTTTCGGGGCTATGGCCGCGCCTTTGGCGCGGCTGCTCCGCACCCCTACAATCGCTTGCGCATTAAACTTTTGAGTTTTGCGCTACGCGCAAAACTCAAAAGAAAAAAAGAAGCACCTCGCCGCGCAAGCGCGCCTAAGGTCGAAGACCGGCGTTTGCGGCGAGGTGCTTCATTTGCCTCAACAGCAATTTTACTTTTAGGAAAAAACATGGTAAAAAAAGAATATGGGAAGAGGGATACTACGCGCGCGGAACCGCACGGTAAGAAAGGTAAAACTGCCGGCCCGTGATGTATGGACAATTTTTTTAGCATACAATATCATATAAAATACAATGGGCTTGTTTAGCAATCCGGCTGACTGCCGGCTAATTGCGGCTTGCCGCCCGACACCGTTTGGCGGCTAAACTGCGGCTTGGCTTACAAGTTCTTCAAAACGCTCCGCATGAATGGTTCACATCTTGCGGTTTTCATAGGAGTTCAAATATGAGTAACATTGTTTTTTCCGCCAGAACAAGGACGGATTTTGGTTCCGCCAAGTCCGCCCGCCTGCGCAAGCAGGGACGGGTGCCGGGCGTGATATACGGTAAGGGAGAGACTATACATATAGACCTTGACCATCGGGAATTGGCGGGTGGTTTACGGACTATCTCCGAAAGTACCATCGTTAAAGTGTCCGTTGACGGCGCGTCCCATGATGCTTTTGTTAAAGCCGCCCAGCGGAACATACAGGACGGGAACATAATCCATGTCGATTTTTACGAGATAGAGATGGGGAAACTGCTTCGCGCCCGCGTTTCGGTACATATTACAGGCAACCCTATAGGCGTACGGGACGGCGGTATTCTTGAAACCCCGCTGCACGATATTGAAGTTGAATGTCTTCCGAAAGACCTGCCGGAACGTGTACTTGTTGACATTTCAAATCTTGGCGTAAACCAGTCGATACACGTACGCGATTTGGCTCTAGGCGGCGGCGTAAAACTGATTTCCGGTGAAGATCAGGTTATAGCGCTTGTCAAGTTTGCCAAGGCCGAAGCCGCGCCCACAGCGGAAAGCGTTGAAGCCGAAGCTTCCCCGCCGCCCGTGAAAGACGCTAAAGCCGGCGAAAGAAGTTAACGGGGCGCTTATGTCTGGTAAAAAATCCGAAAAACACAACGTGAAACCGGCGACTCCAGAAGCCACGGAATTTGAACGACGTTTCAAACAGCATCCTTTTGTATTTATAGGGACTGTTATTGTTCTTATAATCGTTATAATAGCCTTTGTTCTTGTTCCGGCAATTGTGCCGGGAGAAGGCGTAAGCACTCAGCTTGATTTCGGCTCTTGGGACAAAAAGCCTATAACGTATTCAAGCGGCGGATTCTTTGCCGGCATGAGGGAACAATATTCCCGCCTTGCCCAGTACTATCAGATGAGCGAATATCAGATATGGCGGAACGCATTCGAATCTACCGTTGTCCGCACGGCGGTTTTGGATATTATGGATAAATCCGGTTATTCGCCGTCTAAAAATTTTGTGGACAAGCGGGTGGCCATGCTTCCCCAGTTTCAGGAAAACGGGCGTTTTTCGGCGATAAAATATAACAAACTTGATGCCGCTTCGCGGATGAAGTTGTGGCAGGATATGTCTAACGACATTATTGTCGAGCGTTACCACGATGACGTTGTCACCATAAAATCACCGGACACGGAGGCGGATTTTTTGGGGCGAATGGCGGTTCCGCAACGCCGGTTTAGACTGGCCGCCTTTCCCTATTCGATGTACCCCGACGAAGAGCTTGTTGTTTACGCGGGTAATAATCCCAATATGTTCAAAACCGTTTACCTTTCCCAGATAACGATTTCGGAAGGCGAGCGTGAGGCTCAGGCGATTCTGGATAAGATTCGTTCAAACGAGATAAGTTTTGAGGACGCGGCGCGTACCCAGTCTGAGGACACTTACTCCGACCGCGGCGGCGATACGGGCGCTAGAATGACTTACGAACTTTCGATGGAAATACCGGACGAGCAACAGCGGCAGAGCGTAATAAATCTGGCTAAAGGCGAAACCAGCAATGTGATTAAACTGCCGTCAGGATGGGGTATTTACCGCGCCAACGAACCGGCGCGGCCTTCGGACCTGCAAGATGCTTCGACATTGGAAAAAATTCGTTCTTTTTTAATGGAAAATGAGCGTGGCGTGATAGAAGATTGGCTGATAAGCAGGGCTGAAAATTTTGCCCAAGCGGCGCGTTCCGGCGACTTTGAAAGCGCGGCAGCCCGCGCCGGCGTAAGTGTGGAAACGTTTGGCGGACTTCCTATCAACTACGGCGACAGCGCGTTGTTTACTACAGTGAGTTCTTTCCAACTTCCCGTTTTGAACGGCGTGTCTGTTGATGAAAATTTTTGGCGGACAGCTTTTTCCATTCCGGTAGGCGAACCGTCCGAACCTATAGTCTTGAGCGGCAACAACGACAACATTGTTATACTGTACGCCGACCAGGAAGTGATAGATGACGATTCACTTATAGAAAGTAGTAAGACAACTTTTTCCGGATCGTGGCTGGAGAATCAGACTCAGCGGAACATAACAACTTCGATTTTAACAAGCAAAAAGTTTGAAGACCGGTTTCTCAATACGTACTTCCGCTTATTCTCCGGTTCATAAGTCTTTTTTTAACGGGCGATACGTGTTTTGCGTCAATAGCTTACCGCGGTTTCGCCCGAATTTCTCAAAGAGATCTAATATTATTCGCAGTGGGGTTTAATACCCCGCCGCTTGCGGCGGTTCGAGTCAGGTTTGGCAAACAAAAAATGGTAGTAAACCCCGTAATTGATAAATTTCCTTACAGAACGAACCTCGTAGAGTCCGCAACGCAAACGAGATACCCCGCCGCTTGCGGCGGGGAGGTTCATTTGTTAAAGATTGTTAAAAATATCAGAAAATATGCGGCTTAGTGAAAATTACGGTGCGGATAAGCCGTATCTTCAACAAGCGAAACGAGGTTTTTCTGTTTTTTACCGGGGTAGAACATTGCTTTCGCGTTTTGACCCGGTAAAACAGGCGGAACGCGCCGTAGAATCCGCTCTGCCTTTAAAAAAAAGGACGCTGTACCTGTTGCCCTCCCCTCTTTTGGGTTATGGTATTCCGCTTATAATGAATAATTTACCCACCGGTTCGGCGTTGCTTTGCGTTGAGGCGGACGCGGCGCTGGCTGAATTTTCCCGCGAATATATTAACGCTCTTAAAGATTCCCTAAACGGTGATTTATGCTTTATTCAAACGGAAAGTCCTGCCGAGGCGGCGCGTTTTGTCCGGCGGACTTGGGGACAGCGCCGGTTTAGACGTGTCGAGACGCTTCATTTAACTGGTGGCTGGCAGTTAAATTCGGAATTGTACGAAGCGGAGGCCGCCGTGCTGCGCCGGTTAATAGCGACGGAATGGGCCAACGCGATTACGCTTACTAAGCTTGGCCGCCTATATATAAGGAACGCGATTCGCAATCTTGGCCTGCTAATCTCCCGCCCCGATATTGGAAAGCTTGATTTTGGCAGCCGCCCTATATTTGTTTTGGGGGCTGGGCCTTCGCTTGATAATTTTCTTGACAATATGGCGCGGTTTCCCCCGCCTGATTCCAGCGTAATTATTTGCGCCGATACGGCGCTGCGCCCGCTCAAAGAACGCAATATCAAACCTAATCTTGTGATTGCGCTGGAAGCTCAACACTGGAATCTGCGGGATTTTAACGGAACGGGCGATTGGCGCGTCCCTGTGGCGATGGATATGTCCGCGCTTCCGGCGGTAAGCGGCGTTTTGGGCGGAGAAACTTATGTTTTTTGGACACGCTGGACTGAATTAAGTGTTTTTGAACGGCTTGCCGCCCTTGGTCTACTGCCTTTGGAGATACCCGCGCTTGGTTCTGTGGGTTTAAGCGCGCTCAGCATTGCTCTTAGGCTTGGTTCCGGGACCATTTTTACCGCCGGAATAGATTTTTCGTTCACGCTTGACAAGTACCATTGCCGGGGAAGTCCGTCTCACAGCGAGGCATTATCGCGGCACAACCGTTTTGGCGGCCTATATCCGGCAATTTTAAGAGCGCTAAACGCCACTTACGCTTCCACCGTCTCCCACCCTCAAAATGTAAGAGACCTCGCCGCAAAAGACGCGCGGGGCGTTTGGCGTTCCGACCCTGTGATGAAAAATTACCGCGATATGTTTAAAGCCGAATTTTCAGGCTGCGGGCGTGTGTTTGCCATCGCGGGCGGAGGTTTGCCGCCGGGTGTGGAAACGATTGAGTACGACGCGGCCTTGCGTATGATTCCGGACACAATAAAACCCTGTCTGCCTAATACCGGTTCCGAAGCGTCAAATTCAAGTTGCCGTGCCGGTAATACCGCCGCCGTTTCTTCCAAGGCCGCGTTGATGTATGCCTTTATCGAAAGCGAAAAAAAACTTCTTTATGAGCTTCTTGGCATACTAAAAGGCGAAACCATCGTTCCTGAAGGCCGCTTGGACTCTCTGCTTGATGACGTTTCGTACTTGTGGGCGCATTTTCCTGACTGCGCGGGGGCAGGCGGCGCACGGCCTTCTTCCGGCGACATTGGTTTTCTAAAACGTGTCCGCGTTGAAATTGAGCCTTTTATAAAAACATGGGATATGACGGCCCGCGGGCTTTTTGAGCGGCTCTAGCAGTTTTAGCGTTGTTTTTCGACCTCCCGCCCATAATGGTATTCCTGTTTCTTCAGCATCTGAAAAATTTCAGCGAACACTCGCCGTCTTAAACCGGTTCGTACTAGCCCGGCCCTTTTATACCTCGACAACCGCCCATACCATGCGCGTGGCTTGCGGCTAGAGTGAGGAATATGATTGAGTTGTGT
>JAITDS010000067.1 GCA_031282435.1 Spirochaetaceae bacterium | reverse complement strand
TTGTCTGGATTAGGAACTAAATCTTTCCTTGCCCCTGCAATGCTCCAGTCCCGCACATCTTTGCCCAGGTTGAATTTTGCTCTGGCGGCCTCGTTGTCCAATGAGAGAAATTCAACAATAGTCTCCTTTAGCGCCTTTTTGGTTTTATGTATAGTAAATTCATCTCTTGCGGTAACAATACCCGCCGAGTTCGCCTGAAACAATTCCTGTACGCCAAAGCCTTTTTCATAGTCTGCCTTTTTACTAAAATCCTTTTCCGCGAAAAAGTATTGAGGCCCTTCCATTGGCAGCGCTTTCCAGTTTATTGCGGACAAAGTGTTTTCCAAAAGAAATGAGTATTTTGCTTTGCGTTCGCCGTATAAATCATAATGGAACACTTCTGCCAATTCATTATCTTTTTTCCTGCCTGTTTTGATAAATATATTTATGCTTACCCCGGCCTGAATATCAAAAACATTTTCGTCTTTACTTCCATCGGGGGCGGTTTCTTTCTTTTTTGAATTGCCGTGCAGGTCAAGTATATATATCTGATCAAACGTACTGAGCAAGTTCCAGCGCATACCCCTGAAAGTGGGATTGTCAAGAAAACTGTGGTTATTGATATACGCCAATACGCCTTCGCCATATTTTTCGATAAAGTTTTGACCATAACGGATAAACTTTACGTAGTCGTCATTAAGCCATTTTGAATTTTTTTCTTTCAGCTTTTCAACGCCGTCAGGCTCCTTCTTATAGGACGCAAGAAAATCATCGGCGGTTATATTCGCGCTTTCTCCAGAATACGGCGGATTACCCAGCACTACCATCACCGGGGTATTATTCTTTATGCCGTTTGCCTCATTCGCTTCCTCGGCAAGCCATTTTTCCATAAACAGTTCCGTTGTTTCCTTGGGCGGCTCCTCAAGACTGTTGGTGAGGTATACCCGCAGGCGGCTATCGTCTTTGAAAATATATCCTGTTTCCTTGAGCTTCATGTCCAGTTTGAAGTGCGCCATAGCGTAAGAAGCCATAAGGATTTCAAACCCGTTTATGCGCGGGATCAAGTGTTTGTCGCAATAGTCAAGCCATGCGCCTTTGTTTTTTGAAAAATAATGATAAATCGTGTCTATAACTTCGGCAAGGAAGGTTCCCGTCCCGGTAGCGGGGTCAAGTATTTGTACTTTATGCAGTTCTACCGGCAACATTGCCGCCGGCAATGTTGCCGCAGTTTCCGGCTCCCCGTCTTTTCCCTGTGTGGCGCGTTTGATTTTAGAATAATCGGCAAGCCCCTTTTGCAGATTGAAGCGGGTTTTTAGAATGTCGTCAACGGCCTGAACAATGAATTTTACCACCGGGACGGGGGTATAATACACGCCCCTTTTTTCCCTCAATGCGGGGTCGTATTCGGCAAGAAAGGTTTCGTAAAAATGGATGAAGGGGTCCCGCGCCGCTTTACCGAATTCTTTTTGTATTTCTTCAACGGCAACGCAGTTAAAAAGGTCCGCTAGCGCGTCCACTATCCAGACAATGCGGTTGTCAAGATTTATTCCCGCCGCATAATTGAAAAATTTCCGCAAAAACGGATTCGATTGGGGTATTAATCGCGGCGCGATATAGCGGGTAAACTGCTGGTTGTCTCTCTGATTGAGACGCGCCGCGAAAAGCCCGTAGGCAAGTGTCTGCGCGTATATATCGGCGAATTCGGATATGCTAAGATTATGGATGAGGATTTTCTTAAAACCCGCATACTGGCCGGAAAGGGTGTCGTCATCCGCCTTTTCTTTGAGCGCGGTTTTGATAATAGCCGCAAGCAACTTCGCTTTATCAGCCATCACCTTTGCAAGCTGTTCTGACGTGTAAATGGTCTTGCCGTTATAGCCCGTGAATTTGTCTATCAATTCCAAAAAGGCGGAAAACTGATTTTTGTCAGGGGTTATACTTCCATTGCTTTCATTTGCCAATGTTACCGATACTACCAGTTCGCCGTCGGCAAAAAGCTGAAATACTAGATAATTGGTTATGATCAAATTCCCAAGCGCTTGTTTGTAACGGTCAAACTGCTCTTTATTCAGTTTATTATCAACACCTACGGGAATATCTTTTGCTTCTATGTAGCCTAAAGGAATACCGCCTTTGGTAATGATGTAGTCCGGCGCACCGCAGGCTATGCGCTTTGGCTCGTTGGTTATGGTTAGTCCTGTTGCCAGCGCACCTTGGGTGAGTTTTTCAAACAAGCTCTTGAGCGCGGGGCGGTAGCTGTGTTCTGTTGCGTTCCCGCTGTGGTAGAGTTTGTCCACTTCAGCGAGGTAATGGGATATGTCGGCGGCTGGGGTGGTCATGTTCTTTATCCTACCATACCCCATGACAACAAGCCACCACCCGCCATCCTGATACCGTCTAACTTCGATTCGGGAATCGTGAAAAGACTGAATAAATTACATATTTTAACGTGCATTTGAACCATATCAAAAAAAACCGCCGCCCATGTAAGAACGCCCCTTTCAAATTGAACGCAAGGCAGAAAACCCGCTGGGGGGGGGGGGGGCAACGTAAAATTAAACCGCTTTCAGCCAACAACTTGAGTTTGCGCTTCGCGCAAACTCCGCAAAATCAAGCCGCTAAAGCGGTTTGATTCGCGCAACGGGATTGTAGGGGTGCGAAGCAGACACGGCGCGCAACGGCGTGGCCGTTAGCCCCGAAAAGCCCGGTTTTTGGCTTTTTTTAGAAATTTTTCTAAAAAAGCCAAAAATACGCCCAAATTTTGATGATTTCTCTTATTACTTTTATGGCTAATTTAACCGTAAGATGACATCATATAGCTAGAATCTGCGATAGTTGACGGGTAGTATATAAATGAAGTGATGTTTTTTCTGAGACTTTTGAGGGCATCCGCTCAATGTAAGCCGCTCATTTTACTTATTACTTTTCTCTTAATATCCGTTTTTTCAGGTAACCGGTTTTTGCCGTGCGCTGTATACGCTCAGGAGGATGAGACTGGCGTTATTCTTGATGAAGAGCAAGCGGATTCGGATGATGAAGCCGCAATAAATGGTGGTGCCGGGAGGGAAGCTGCGGAAGACGCGGCAGTGGACGAAGAAACGGCGCTTTC
>JAITDS010000103.1 GCA_031282435.1 Spirochaetaceae bacterium | reverse complement strand
TATCGCTCCGGCCACGCCGCTGCGCGCCGTGTCTGCTTCGCCGCTACGCGGCTCCGCACCCCTACAATCCCGTTGCGCGGGTCAACGCGCAAAGCGCGTTGAGCTTTCTGAGTTTTGCGTAAGCAAAACTCAAGACTGTTTAAGGAGAGCGATTTCAGCGGTTTGATTTTACGAGGTTTGCGTTTTGCAAACCAGTTTGCGCGTAGCGCAAACTCCAGTTGTATAGTGTAAAAGCGCGTTGGCTTTTCGAGTTTTGTATTTGCAAAGCAGTTTGCATTAGGCGCAAATTAAAGCGGCTTACTAATCTTTTCAAACCTTAGATGTCGTGCTGGTAACACGCAATTCGTTATCATACAACGATTTATGCGTTATCCGACGTGCGCTTAATTGTGAAAAGACAGTGGTTTTCAGAGCCGAAAGGCAAAACAGTTCGGAGAACTGTTTTGTATTTCGCGAACCCGTTTGCGGAACGCAAACTCCGGTTGACGGCATAAAAGACATCTGCTTGTAAACATAAAGAGGTTTTTCATGTTTAAAATTGGAATCCCTCCCCGCTCTATCACTTGCTATAGTTTTTCGTAATAGAGTTGTAGCCAAGCATGGCTGCCATGCTTGGCCAACAAGTGCTAAAAACTTGTTCGATAAGCAACCGGGGTGTTGAATAAATCCAATGTTAAATTGCTTCGGGGGTGTTTTATGAGATGTATTTTTATTAAAATTAGTTTTGTAAATGAAAGAAGTAAACATTTTTGAACAGCTTCATCATAACAGGCCGCGCCTTTTTGTTGTTTTTGCAGCCGTCATGATTTTATTCAACGCCGCCCCTAATCAGGCGCAAAATTTGCGGGATGCTCTTTATTTTTATAATCAGGGCAGGGATTCGATGCTGCGCGAAGATTGGTATACCGCGGTTGAAGATTTGCTTGAATGTCTAAGAATCAACCCCGCTCACGCGGAAGGCACGGCGGCGCTGGCCGAATGTTACTACACGCTGGGAGAGTACGATCAGGCGCTTATCTGGGCGCGTAAGGCCCGTTCTCTTTCCCGCTTGAACATGGAAACCGCGAATCTTGAAGCCTTTATACTGATTGCGCTGGGACGTTTGGACGAAGCGTCCGCGATTGTATCTTATGTGCAATCCCGCGAACCGTACAACCGTAACGCCTTGTTTACCGCCGCGGAGCTCGATGTAGCAAGAGGAAAGCCGGGAGATGCCGTTAAGCTTTTCCGCGAAGCGGTACGCCGTTACCCGGATGACCGCCGTCTTCTAGTATCCCTTGCGCTGGTTTTAGGTTCGCTTGGAGATACGGAAGCCGCCCGTGAATACATTGAACGCGCGGAGATAAAACATCCCGATGATTATCGTGTCTACTACTACGCCGCCTATCTTGCGTCCCGCGCCGGACAAATTAACACCGCGATACAAAATGCGGAGCGAACTTTGTCTTTAAGACCCGGCTTTACTCCGGCGCTTTCCTTGCTCGCCTCACTGCGATACCGTAACGGTGAATACGAGGAAGCTGCCGCCCTTGCCGACAGGGTTATCGCCGCCGCGCATGACGATACCGGGGCATGGCTCTTAAAAGGGATGGCTTACGGAGGCATGGGACGTGAAAATGACGCGCGTATGATACTTGAAACGGCGCTTGGTTTTAACGGCGAGGATGAATTTATACGCATCGCGCTGGAAGATCTGGTAATAAAGACAACCCGCCTCGAAGATCCTCAGCGTGAAAGGTGGGCGGCGTACCATTTTGACCGCGCCCGTTCTTACCGAAGCCGCAATTTAAGCGCCGAAGCAATATTCGAGTACCGGCGCGGCCTGCGCCTGAACCCGTACGCGGAAGAACGGCTGGAGTACGCCGAAATTTTGCGTCTGCTTGGTTATCCTGAGCTTTATCTTGAAGAATTAGTTTTTCTGCGGAATCTGGGGACGGACAACCAGTCTATAGACGATCAAATTGAGACCTATACCGCCATTTTGGGCAGCGCGCTCGCAAAGCGCTGGAATGTTGAACCGGAAGAAATAAGCCCGCACTGGAACATCGCCGTTTTTTCAATCGCCTCTCAGTCGGCGTTTTACCATACGGATGCCGGATACATTACATCGCAGTATATAAAAGACATTTTGATACACAACGGCAACATCAGAACGCCGGATTTGGAAACCCGCCAGAAAACCTTCGCGTCCGCTTTTCGCGCCGCCCGCGAGGGAAACAGGGCGATTAACAGTTCGTCCCCGCAATCCGTTCCCGATTACTTTTTGGTAATAAACGTGCTGGAAAACGAGCGCGATCTTGCCATAAACGCGGAATTGTATGTGGCGCGAACCGGAGCGCGCGCCGGAGTTTTCAGCGTGTACCGCGCCGGCGTGGATAGACTTCGGAACGCGGCGCGTAACATTGTTGAACAACTTGAAAACGCTATGCCTTTACGCGCCGTGCTTTTGCGCCGCGCCGCCGGAGACGGCCTCATAGACAAGGGGAGGCTTGACGGTTGCCGCGATGACATTGTATACCAGATTGTCAAAAAAGGCCGTGTTGACATTCAGAGTGAAGGCATAGGTTTACGGTATGCGGAGGGCGACGTTACGGGTTCGTTTACGCCTAAAATCGTAGGGGAGGAGCTTACATCAGGAACGATAAGCCGCGCCGGTTTTTTTGACCTTGTAGCGGCCGGAGACGAGGTTGTAGAAAAGCAGGACGGGCAGACCGCGCCGAATGGGACGGCGGCATCTACGGCGGCAGATCCGGAGTTGAGGGCAATACTCCGAACCTTGCGGTAAACCGTTGAACTTATAACCTTAGAGCCTCTATCATGTAACGAATATCGGCGCCGTCTCCGTTAATAACTGTCATTTCAATAACAAGTATCATGGAGCTTCTTTCATCATTGACGATTGCCTTTTTAATGCTGTAGGAACTTACTCCCGCGCGTTTTACTTCGGGGCTGCCAACACGGTATGTTTTTCTTTCACCGGAGTGCCGGCGGCTGTTAAAAAGAATATAAAATGATGAGATGATAGGACTGCCGTTGTAAATTATAGAGTTTAGCTCCGCGTTATAGTAAACGCCGCGTTCAAAATCCCTAAAATCTATAGTCTGGCCTTTAGGGTTTCGGGAATCTTCAAGCGAAATAAACAGAGGTATACCCTGATTCATAAAATTGCCGCGATATTTTTTAATTGTTTCACTATTATTTGAAACGATACGCAGCAGCGCCGCGGAACCGTCCTGCCCCAATGCTACGGGTTTGTCGTGTTTGTAAGAAAACCGCCCGTCCGCCACAAAGTCGTTACGCTCAACATCAACGATATATAATTCCGACCAAGGGTATAAGCTGTGTTCGTCAACACCGTATTGGGCGAACATATATACTTTCCCGTCTTTAGAAAAACCTAAATCCGCAAAAGAAGCCACGTCTCCTGCCCGAAGCGCGCCTGAGAATAGCAGGGAAGCGACAAACACGAGACCGGCAGCAAAAGATTTTCGCCTATCTACTAAAAACATAGACCCTCTGTATATTATCGGCATATCGGCATGATTTCTGTACACAAAATTTAAGAGTTTATTATGTAATTAAGGTGAGAGGGCTGTAAACAGGGGCGCGCGCTGTAAACGAAAGAGCCGGCGTACCCCGTGTTTAGAATTGACGCGGATTACACAAACGGGTTTGCGAAGCGCAAAACTCAAAAAAGTCAACACCTCTTGCGTGTTGACCAGCGCAAGGGATTGTAGGGGTGCCGCCGCACGGCGGCGAGCAGACACGGCGCGCAGCGGCGTGGCCGGAGCGATAGCGTAGCCCCGAAAAGCCCGGTTTTTGCCCGCTTTTTTTTAAAGCGGGCAAAAATGCGCCCAAATTCGTTGTCGAATTTAAGCGTATTATCCTGTAAATCAATGCCCGCTTTCTGTAAAAGGGCAATGCGGGAAAACGGCTGGCCGGTCAACTGAAGTAAGAGGCGGCGTTTGAGAATGAAATATCAATTATCATATCTTTAAGCAGCGGCCAATCGGCGGGTACCTCTCCGTTATCCACCCACTCGCCCACGATATTGCAAAGTATACGACGGAAATACTCGTGGCGCGGATACGAAAGAAAACTGCGCGAATCGGTGAGCATACCTACGAAACGGGATAAAAGCCCTATGCTGGCGAGCAGTTTTATCTGCTGCTCCATGCCGTCCTTGTTGTCTAAAAACCACCATGCGGAACCAAGCTGCATCTTACCCGGCATCTCGGACGACTGGAACGAACCCATAATCGTGGCAAGCGGGTAATAATCCTTTGGATTTAGACTGTACAAAATAGTTTTAGGAAGCCCGTTGCGCGAATTCATAGCGTCAAGAAGCCGCGCCAGTTTTGCGGCGACAGGATGGTCGTGAATCACGTCAAAACCGGTGTTAGGGCCAAGTTGAGAAAGAGCCGCGCTGTTGACTGAACGCAGCGCGCTCATGTGGAGCTGCATAGCCCAGCCGTGTTTTTTATACTCGCCCGCCAAAAAGCAGAGAACAAAGGTTTTGTAAAATTCCGCTTCTCTCGGGCTGGCGTGTCCGCCTGACATAACTTTGTCAAAAATCGCGGTTGCCTCTTTTTCCCAAACGGCAGACGAAACATCAACACTGCCGTCAGAGGCAGGCTCAAACGGCGCATATTCAAGGTCGTGATCACTTGCGCGGCAGCCCTGTTTATTAAAAAAATCCACCCTTGCCGACAAAACGTCAAGCATATCTTTGAACGAACTTATCGTTTTGCCAGCCGACTTACCCAAAGTAGCCGCGTATCCGGCAAAGTCCGCTTTACTAATATCAAGCGCCTTGTCCGGCCTGAACGAAGGCAGCACTTTGGTTTTCGTCTTGGCATCCTTAGCGATTTTTTGATGAAATTCAAGGCTATCGGCGGGATCGTCCGTTGTGCCGACAGCGTACACGTTAAATTTCTTAAAAATGCCGTAAACGGAAAGCCCCGCGTCTTTTTGTAGTTTTTCATTGGCGGTTTTCCAAATCGTATCGGCGCTTTTACCGCTTAACAGGTCATCTATGTTGAAGTAGCGTCTAAGCTCCAGATGCGTCCAGTGGTAGAGCGGGTTACCCAAAAGACGGGGGGCGGTTTCCGCCCACGCTATAAATTTCTCGTAAGGGCCGGTGTTTCCGGTGATAAAACGCTCTTCCACACCGTTTGCCCTCATTGCCCGCCATTTGTAGTGATCGCCCGCGAGCCATATCGCCGCAAGATTGTCAAAACGGCGGTTTTCGGCTATTTCCTGAGGTGAAAGATGGCAATGATAGTCAAATATAGGTTGCCCCTCCGCCGCTTCGTGATACAATTTTTTTGCGGCTGAAGTGGTCAGTAAAAAATCTTTGTCCATGAATTTTTTCATATATCCTCCTTGTTCCGTCGCTTAAATATACGCGTACTTACTATAACAATAAACCTCCTCTATTGACAAGGGGGATGATAAATTTATATAAAATAGTATATGGATGCGATAGATACATTAAAATTACAAATAAAAGAATTAATAATTTCCGCTTTGGAGATTGAGGATATTACAAGCGATGAAATAGCCGATTCCGAGCCGCTTTTCGGGGCGGGACTGGGACTGGATTCAATTGACGCGCTTGAATTAGGCATTGCGCTAAAGAAAAAATTCGGCGTAAAGTTTTCCGCGGAAACGGAAGAAAACAAAAAACACTTTGCTTCGGTAGACGCGCTTGCCGCATATATTATGGAGGAGCGGGGAAATGGGAAAATCAATGACTAAAGATGATGTATTTAATAAACTTAAAGAAATCCTTATCGCCGAATTCGAGCTTGACGGTGAACAGATAGTCCCGGACGCAAAATTATTTGAAGAGCTTGGACTTGATTCTATTGACGCTGTAGATTTAATCGTAAAAATGAAAAACTACACTGTTAAAAAAATTGAACCTGACGCTTTCAAAGAGGCGCGTACCGTACAAGATGTTGTTGAAATTCTGTTTCCGCTCGTAAAGAATAAATAGAGTTGTTTGGAAACCTCAAGCTTCCGGTTTTCACTTAAAAACGTAAAATACTCCGTATTTTGCAAGGCTTTTCAAGCTAAACGGAACTTAGCCGGCAAGCAAGCGGGCGGTGAACAAGTTCAATGACGCGCAAAGTATTAAACGTTATTTTTTATTTGGTAATTTCGGCGTATCCGGTTCTTGCCGCTTTATGCCTGATAGTTCTTAAAGTCCCGCCGCGTTTGTTTTCGTTGTTCATTGTCATTGCGGCGGCGGCATACCTGTTATCATTCTATAATAATAGAAGAGCGGGGCATCAGAAAAAAACGCGGGCCTTACGCGCCATAGCTCTTTCCACGGTTTTATCAGCCCTTGCGATTGTTTGTTTTATATCTAATTCAGATTTTTTTTTGAAGCTTTATCCTGTAATAATAAATGCCGCAATGTTTTTTTGTTTTGCCGGAACTTTCTTTTTCCCGCCGGTAATTATATTTAGGCTTGCCCGCATACAGGATAAAACCATAAAAAATTCGCTTGCTGAAAAACAAATAGAACGTTATTGTAAAAAAGTAACGGCGGCATGGTGTCTGTTTTTTGTGTTAAACGGCGCCACCGCGTTATATACCGTTTTTTGGGGAAATGATACGATGTGGGCGGTGTATAACGGCGGAATTTCATATATTCTTATGGGAATAATGTTTATGGGTGAATGGTTGATACGAAAAACAGTTGATAAAAAAATGCCGCACTTTTTGTCCGGCATTACCGCCCGGTCACGTCCGCGTGAATTTGTTGTTTGTTATGCGGAAACGTGGGAAGCCCGTGAATATAAAACATGGGGGGATTTTATTGACGAAACGGCGGCTTTGCGTTCGGTAATTCAAAAAAACACCGCGCAGGATTATCTTTTACACTGCGAGGACGCATGGTATTTTCTTACCGCTTTTACCGCGTTGCTGCAACTTAAAAAAAATGTATTGATTACCGCCAACGTTTCTCCCTCATACATAGAAGAAATACGCTCCGGACAAACGGCTTTTTTAACAGACCGGCATATTGAAAATTCAATTTACATACCCGAAATAAAGGCGGATAATTCCGGCGGAGGCTGTATAGATTTTCCCGCTATAAACGCGGAAGAAACAACTATAATTCTGTACACGTCAGGCACTACCGGAAAACCTAAAGCCGTGCCTCAGCGTCTTACGGAATTTGAGTTGGATAATAAATTTATTTTTTCAAAATGGGGAGATGAAATACTAAAACGTAAATTTGTTTCTACAGTAAGTCATCATCATATTTACGGACTTTTGTTTTCGGTGTTGCTGCCGTTTAATTGCGGCGTACCTTTCAGAAGGAAACGCATTGAGTTCCCTGAAGAATTTGAAAAATTTACAGACACGTCTTATATGATTGTTACTGTCCCGGCGTTTCTAAAACGCGCCGTCGAAGTTAAAATTGATGAAGTTTTACATTTAAATGATCCATGGATTTGGAGTTCGGGCGGGGTTCTTACATTTGAAACAGCAAAAAAAGTAAATGAATTATTTAATTTTTGGCCGCTTGAAGTTTATGGCAGTACGGAAACAAGCGGCATAGCGTACCGGCAGTCAAAAAACGGTCTTGCGTGGACGCCGTTTGATGACGCTCATATTAGTAAAAATGAGGACGGGTGTCTTGTCGTGCGCTCTCCATACATCAAAAACCTGGAAGGCTTTACCACAGGGGATCTTGTGGACATTTGTGATGACGGGCGTTTTCTGCTTAACGGACGGGCGGATTCAATCGTTAAAATCGAAGAAAAACGTATCTCTCTTACCGAAATTGAGAGTCGTTTAATTCAGTGCGGCCTTGTGTCCGATGCCTGCGCTGTCGCTATGACAGCCGCCGGAAGCGGCCGCCAATTTCTTGCCGCCGCCGTTGTTTTTAATGATGCGGGAAAAGAAAAGTTTAACGGTATGGAAAAACACCTTATAAATAAATGGTTTAGGGAATATTTATCGCGTTTTTTTGAGCTTGCGTTAATTCCAAAACGATGGCGCTATTTGGACGCGCTGCCTTTGGACATTCAGGGTAAAAAGAAAAAGGCGGAAATAGAAAAACTCTTTAACACGGAAAAAAACGGCGCGGGGGAAGAGGCAATTCACGGCGTATTAGTAAAATCGATAAAAAAACAATCTCCGGATTCCGTTTTCTTGGAGCTTTTTGTTCCGGCATCGAGCGATTATTTTGACGGACACTTCCCCGATTTTAAGCTGCTTCCGGCGCTTGCTCAATTTGAGCTTGTCATGCGTCTTTCAAACCGTTTTTTGGGAACAGGTCTAAATGTTCTAACGGCAAAAAGAATAAAGTTTATTGCGCCTATACTCCCCGATTCTAATGTGCTGATGGAGGTAAAACTAAACCCGGAACAAAACAGTATTTCCTATAAAATATCGGCTCCGCAGGGTGAAACTATATATTCAAAAGGAGTCATTTTAATCGGGGGGGGGGGGGGTGAACCATGAGATACGCATTCGTTATCCCCGTCTACAATCACGGCGCGGCGCTTTTGCCGCTGTTAAAAAAACTTTCGTCGCTCTCTATTCCAATAATTATAGTTGATGACGGAAGCTGCGCGGAAACAAAAGCATATTTAGCGGAAGCCGCATCTCTGGAATCGCTTTCAATAATTGTAACGCTTCCAAAAAATACCGGAAAAGGCGGCGCCGTATGCGCCGGAATAAGAAAGGCGCACGCTATGAACGTTACGCATATATTTCAAATTGATGCGGACGGACAGCATGACGCTGGGAGGACGCCATTCTTTTTGGAACAATCCCGGCGCTGTCCGGACGCGGCTGTCTGCGGATTTCCTGAATATGATTCGAGCGTTCCTGCCAGCCGGAAAAAGGGACGTGTTATTGCCAATACATGGGCGAGGATTGTAACTCTTTCACCATCTATACCGGATGTTATGTGCGGTTTCCGTATATATCCTGTAGAGAGCGCGATGCGTATAATAGAGCGCTGCCGGCTTGATATGCGTATGGGTTTTGACATTGATATTTTAGTGCGTATGTACTGGGACAATACGCCGCTTATGTTCTTTCCGGTAGCGGTAAAATATCCTAAAGACGGCGTTTCGCATTTCCATATTGTATGGGATAATGTTCGTATATCGCTTGTTTTTACAAAATTATTTTTTGGTATGCTGTTGCGTATGCCAAGATTAATACGGCGTATGCATGGGGGCATTTCTTGAACGCCGCCCACTGGTCTGTCCAAAAAGAGGTTTCCTCCGGTTATTTAGGTTTTAAATTAACACTGTTTTTATTCAAAATAGTTCCGGCAATAGTAGTAAAATTATGCGCTTTTCCTGTTAGTTTTTTTTATTATATCACTTCAAAACGCGCCCGCGCTTTTTCACGTCAATTTTTAGATAAGATTTTTATTTTTAGCGGAAAAAAACTTTCTTCGTTTTTGCATATATTTTCGTTTTCGCTCGCGCTGATAGAAAAAATAGAAGCGTGGAGCGGGAAATCCGGTTTTGAACGCATACAATTCCCGGAAAACAAATTCAGAAAAAACGATATTGCGGAATTAATTGGATTGCTTGAACAAAATCATGGCGCGGCGCTGATTTGTTCGCATTTAGGAAATGCTGAAATGCTCCGCGCTCTGGCGAATTTTAATCAAACAGGCGTTTCGAGAAATGTTGCCGTAACATCTATTGTTGATTTTTCGGTTACCGCCAATTTTAACCGTATGCTTAAAGAATTTGCTCCTGATTCTATGTCCCGTATTGTAAGCGCGGAACAGATAGGGGCGGACACGGTTATCATGCTGATGGACCGTACCGCTTCCGGTGAATTAGCGGTTATCGCCGGGGATCGTACCAGCGCTTTGACAAAGGATGCTTTTCCCATAAAATTCTTGGGCGAAGCAGCCTCGTTTCCATTCGGGGCTTTTTTGCTTGCGTCAATACTGGAGGTTCCGGTTTATTTTGTATTCGCTCTTCGCCAAAAAGATATTATGCTTTTCCCTAAATACGATATATACGTGCATAAAAATACGGTATCATTTGATTGTCCGCGAAAAAAACGGAAGGAGCGGCTTTTTGAATGCGCGTCTGATTATGCCAAATTACTGGAATATTACTGTAAAGCGCACCCGTATCAGTGGTATAATTTTTATGATTTTTGGGCGTAAACATGAATCTCGTCGCGGCAGAACGCGCCGCGCGCTTGTAGTAAAATAGAGTTTTTAGAAACTTCAGTTTTTGCAAGCCAAGCATGACTTGGCCAACAACCGCTGAAAACTTGTTCTATAAGCAACCGGGTTATTGAACAAGTCCAATGACTTGGGCGGCAAGCGGCGGGGGTGGATAACAAGCCTAATGTGCCGCGTACGGAATTTAAAACAGACTTTGCAAAAAAAGGAGGCGAATTTTATGGATAAACTTTATGCGGAAACTGAATTTACAGTTCAGTTTTACGATGTTGACTCTATGAATGTTGTATGGCACGGCAACTATATTAAGTTTTTTGAAATTGCGCGCTGTGTTCTTTTAGATAAAATAGGATACGGATACAATGAAATGAAAGAATCCGGATATGCTTTTCCGGTAATTGAAATATACGCAAAATATATTCGTCCGGTTATGTTTAAACAAAAAATTATAGCAAAGGCCGTTCTTGCCGAATATGAGAACCGGCTTAAAATTTTATATGAACTGCGCGACTTGGACAGCGGCGTTATTACTACAAAAGGAAGCAGCATACAGATGGCGTACAATATTGAAAAGCGCATTTCATGTTTTGAATGTCCAAAATTTTTTATAGATAAAGTTGAAAATATGCTGCGGGGCGGGGAGCTGTGATGAAGTGTTTTTATCTCCTGTTTTTTGTTTTTTTGTGCGGTGTTCTGGCGGCGGAAGAAAACAATTCCGTGTTTTCGCATCCATTGCGGGATACCGGGAATAATCGTTTTTTAGAAATTTGCGATTCGATTTCGGCGCATAAAATAAGCGCGGGAAATTTTGTTCAGGAAAAAACAATCAAAAAACTTAATCGAAAACTTGTTTCAAGCGGCGCGTTTGTAATCTACGCTCCGCTTGGAATCATCTGGAAAACGGAAGCGCCGTTTTCCTCTATAACTGCGGCGGGAAAAGATTTTATTGTTCAGCAGTCGTCTCAAGGGAAAAAACAAAAATTAAGCGCGGCGGGAAATGAAGCTTTTATAAAAATATCCGATACGATAAACGCGGTTTTTTCAGGAGAAGCCGGCAAATTATTCAATAATTTTAAGGTTTATTTTTTTGAAAAAGACGGTGAATGGACTATGGGTCTTGAGCCTTTAGACCGGACGGTTCGTGGAGCAATAGCAAACATTGTTATATCGGGCGGCTCGAATATCAGGCGGATAACGCTTTCCGAACAAAACGGAGATTCAATCCAATATGAGCTTTTTAACTATGCTTTTCCACAGGAATTAAGTGAAAATGAACGGGCGTTTTTTTTCGTTGAATAGCTTGCGTTCAAACGGCGCGGTTTGGCCTTTAACGTATGCGCTCTTCTTGACTTTATTATTTGCCGCCGCCCTGCTTCACGGACGGTTTAAAATAAATACTAATCTATTTGATATTTTACCCGTATCTAGTTCGCTTAAGAATATAAGTAAGGCGGATGCCGTGCTGGGTGAAAAAACATCGCGCGGCTTTTATATTCTTGTGGAATCGCGGGAATTTGCGGATGCAAAAAAAGCCGCGGAATTGTTTTACCAAAAATGTATTTCCGCGTCAGTATCGGACGATTTATTTGATGATATATCGCTTTACATAGACGATAATGTTACGGCGCAGGTCTTGGATTATTTATATCAATACCGTTATGCGCTGCTGGATTCCGGTACTATTAATCTGCTGGAAACTGGCGGAGCGGAAATTATCGCTGAAGAAGGCATCGCTAACGCTTTTAGTATATTCAACATTGTACCGCTTGATAATATAGAAACAGATCCCTTTTTTTTAACAGGCAGGCACGCCGTCCGTTTTCTTTCAAAAGTTTTACAGCAGGGTGGTTCAATGTCGCCGCGTGAAAACGTGCTTTCCGCCGTGTACGGCGGAAAGCACTATGTTATGATTCGCGGCGCTTTTTCAAAAGACGGCGTATCGCTTACAAGTAATGAAAACGCCGTTGGTGAAATTTATGACTTTGCCGGACAAATAAAAAAACAATTAAGGGATGTTGATTTTATATACTCCGGTGTTCCGTTTCACGTATACGAAAGTTCGCAAAACGCGCAGTCTGAAATTTCAATTATCAGTTCGCTTTCGATGTTGGCGGTTATTTTGATTTTTCTTTTTGTTTTCCGTGATTTTATTCCTATTCTATTTTCATTTACAAGCATATCGCTTTCGATTGCCGCAGGAACCGCGGCGGTTTTACTATTTTTTTCTGAAATACATATACTTACATTTGTATTTGGCACTACGTTAATCGGTATTTGCGTTGATTATGCCCTACATTATTTTGTAATTAGGCTTAGGACGGCGGAAAGCGGAAATATCATACGCCGTCATATTTTTCGCGCCCTTTTGCTTTGTTTTGCCTCTACAGAAATTGCGTTCACAGCCCTTTTTTTCGCGCCTTTTACGTTGTTAAAGCAGTTTTCCGTGTTTTTATTTTTTGGCGCCGCTAATTCTTTTTTAACGGCGATTTGTATTTTTCCGCTTCTTCCGGCTTCACGCGCTATAAAAAAAGTTAATGAAACAAGCGCTGAAAAAACTATTCATCTTAACTTTTTTGCCCGCGTATCAATTTTATCTGTATTTGCCGTTTTATTTTCCACGGTTTTGTTTATAAACCGTAAAAATATAAGAATCGAAAATAATATATCTGATTTATACACGATGAGCGGGCGGCTTAAAGAGTCTGAAAAAAAAGCAAACGCGGCGCTAAACTACGGCGCTTCCGGATCTTATTTTATTGTTGAGGGAGAGAACGCCGAGGATGTTTTGATAAAAGAATCGTGGCTGATTAATCGTCTTGACGAAAGTATTAAGAACGGAGTTCTTTCATCTTATATGGCGGCTTCGGTTTTTATGCCGCCGCTTGAGACACAAAAAAAGAGTATTTCCGCATCGGAAAAACTTGTACCTTTTGCTGAAAAGCAATTAGCCTATTTAGGTTTTACGGACACGGCGGCGTTTATGTCCGATTTTAATCTGAATGAAAGGAATTATATAGAATTCGAAGATATTCCGTCGTATTTACAGGATATAGTCTCGAATCTATGGCTTGGTGAAATTGACGGGCGTTATTATACTTGCGTCCTGCCTCTTCATGTAAAAGACGAGGCGATTTTACGCGGACTAGCCGGAGAAAATTCCGCTGTTCATTTTATAAATAAAGCGCGGATTATAAGCGCGGAACTTGATGCCCTTACACGGACTATGCTGCAATTTTTTGCAGCCGCGTTTGCCGTTGTATCTGTTATTTTGTTTATATGTTATCGTCTAAAAAATACGATTAAAATATTACTGTCTGTTTTATTTGCTATAAGCAGTGTTCTTGCCACTCTTTCTTTTTTTAATGTTCCATTCGGTTTCTTTCCCGCCGCCGCTATTATTTTAATTTTTGGGCTGGGTGTTGATTATATGATATTCAGCATCGATAGTTCTTGTATGCGGGAATCATTTTTTGCGGTCAAATTATCATGGATTACTACTGAGCTTTCTTTCGGCGCTCTTGCTTTAAGTTCTTTTACTCCGGTTCATATTTTTGGGCTTACTGTTTTTTCAGGACTTTTCGCCGTATTTATTTCTGTGGTATTGTTGAATTCTCGAAACTTTGTA
>JAITDS010000079.1 GCA_031282435.1 Spirochaetaceae bacterium | reverse complement strand
AAGGACGGCGTCGGGACGTATAATCTGAAAATAGAGAGAGTCCGCGCGAAAGATATGTTTAAGCGGCGTGATTGCCGTGTTGTGCGGCGTGTTCGAGAAAAACTGTTGTTGTTAAGCGGAGGCTTTACGCCGTGTGTATTTCGGGGGGGGGGGGGGGGCGTTTCTACGGATTTTTACGCCGGGACGCGGGTATTCCGGCATCCTGCCCGAGCCGGACGTGAAGCCCTGCTTTTTGTATGAGCCGCGTAACGCGGCTAAAGTTTTCATGATAGACAATATACCGCAAAACCGGTGTTTAGCGCAAGTGCCGCGCACACGAACAGCCGCGAATTACACGGATTTACGTTAAGCCCGCGCAAGCGATTGTAGGGGTTGCGAAGCAAGACATGGCGCCCCCGCAGGGGGCGGCGTGGCCGGAGCGCGAAAGCGCGCAGCCCCGAAAAGCGCGGTTTTCGCCTGCGGCATTTGCCGCGGGTGAAAATGCGCCCGAATTTTTATTATTATTGAAGCTGTCGAATTTAAGTATACGCCCCGGAAGCCAATGCCCGCTTTCCGCTAAAAGGCAGCGGAGGGAAGCCTCCGGCAACCGGATATACGGGGGCTATAAATGGGAATTCTTCGCTATGGCGCTTATGCGTTTGCCCATGTTTTCAAGGGAAACCTGCTCCATTACATTGCCTAGTTCGTAGGCCACTCTGGGCATACCGTAGACCACGGATGACGCCTCGTCCTGTCCTATCGTAAGACCGCCTTCGCGGTATATACTGCCCAGTTGTTGAGCGCCGTCCTTGCCCATGCCCGTCATTATCACGCCTAACGCGCGGTTTGTGTACGCGACCGCTACGGAGGCAAACAGAACGTCCGCGGAAGGACGATGCCCGCTTACCTGCGGCAAACTGGAAAGGGTCGCCAGAAACGTGGTTCCGTCCCGCTTAACTTCTAAATGCTTGTCTCCCTGCGCTATTAGGATACGTCCGGGAATAATTTCATCCCCTTCTTCCGCTTCTTTTACCGAAAGGGGGCAAATTTTGTCCAAGCTTAACGCAAATTCGCGGGTAAAACCGGGCGGCATATGCTGTACAACAAGTATGGGAACTTTTAACGCGGGGTCAAGTTTTGAAAAGACCACGCGCAACGCTTCCGGGCCGCCGGTAGATATTCCTATAGCAATGATTTCAATTTTGCCCGTCTGCCGTACCGGAGTAATTTTCTGAGCCGCGGAGCGCACGTTTATGCCCAAATCGGAGGCAAATGTCGATAAAGACGAGAGGCCGGACTTTGACGTTCCGGAAGCGCCGCCGTCCAAAAGGCTTTTTTTATGAAAGCGGCGGTATTTCCCGCCGTAAGCCAATAGCAGTTCCGAAACCCGCTCCTTTACGGTCGCTATATCAATAGAGATGGAGCCGGAAGGTTTTTGCACAAAGTCGCTTGCGCCAAGGGCCAGCGCTTCCATAGTAACCGCCGCCCCTTTTTCCGCAATAGATGACAGTATTATTACCGGAATTTTAATTCCCAGCTTTTTGCGTTCACGAAGAAATTCGATGCCGTTCATTTCCGGCATCTCAAGGTCAAGCACTATTATATCGGGCGAAAGTTTTTTGATTTTTTCAAGCGCGAATTTACCGTTCATAGCGGTATCGGCTACAGAAAGGCCGGGGGTCGCCTCTATCATTTTACTTATCAAATTACGCATTAGCGCGGAATCATCTACAACAAGTACGGAAACGTCGTCTGCCATTTGCTCTCCTTAAATTAGCTGTCCGCCCGCAAAACCGTTTGCTTTGCGGGCGGAGAATTTAACGCTAGTCTGTCTATAATTTGTTTACAATATGGACAGATACTAATTAGACTTGTTCGCCAACCCGGTCCCGGCTGCCGGCTAAGTTTCCGGAAAGCTTGCAAGCCGTTTTGAGCGGGAGTCGGCCAACATAAGTCGGGCCCGCGGAAACTTGAGGCTTCCGAATGACTCCATTGGACTATATCCACTTTTTATAAAGCGTAGTCCACCGTGTTTTTACAAATTCGAATTTTGTGTTCATGCCAAAAAGCGATTCGGAATGTCCGATGTAAAGAAAAGACTTTGAGGCCATGGAATCCCAAAAATGGTTTACAACAGTCAACTGGGCGCTCTCATCAAAGTAAATAAGCACGTTGCGGCAAAATACAATATCAAAATTTCTCCAAGGAGAAATATTTTTAAGATTATGATAGTCAAAACGTATTCTTGACTTTAGGCAGTCTTTAACAAGGTAGCCGCTTTCATTATGGTCAAAGTATTTTTTTAAATACGCATCCGGTATACCGACAACTCGCAGTTTATCGTAAAACCCCTCTTTTGCCGTCATAAGGCATTTTAGGCTTAAATCACTGGCAACAATCTCGAACTTAAAATTGGGCGGCAGCTTTTCACTTAAAAGCATGGCGATAGTGTACGGCTCCTCGCCTGTCGAACAGCCCGCGCTCCAAACCCTTAGCGTAAAGTCGCCCGCCGGTTTTTTCAACGCGATAATTTCAGGTAAAACAAAACGTTCCATAGCGTCAAAATGAGGCTGGTTGCGAAAAAAACGTGTAAGATTTGTCGTTATAGCATCAAGAAAGCTTTTTAACTCGTCTTTACTGGCGCTTATTTTGTTTAAGTATCCCTTTGCCGTTTGAATATCGCTTTGCCGTAAACGTTCCTTTAAGCGTCCTTCAAGAATAGACCGGTTGGTTTGAGTGAAGTGTATGCCGCTTTCCGCGTAAATAAGTTTACGGTATGATTCAAATTCGTCATCTGATAAAAATGATGTATCCGCCATTTTCATCATCTTACTTTGAATCTCTTGGCAGAGTCAAGTTAGCGCGGAAAGCCATTGACTAATTAAAGTGAATTTAGCATTTTTGAAGGGATGATTTTTAATTTGAGAGCAATGAAGGACGGATTCATTATGACGTACGAAATGATACGCGAAATATTCAACCAATGTTCAGGGAATCAAATGAGGGATGTGTTTGTAAGCGAGATAGAGACGGACAATCTTGACGCTTATGTAAAACAGTATCTTGTAGGAAAAGAAATAAGCTGCGAGAAATCGCAAAACGAAGACGGCGCCGTAGTCTATGACATAATTACCGATGATTTGAAACAGCGGCTTACATTTTCCTGACACGAATCAATATTACGGTTTAAGGCTGGATTATGACTCATACTGAAGTGATACTTGGCGATATTACCAAATTGAAGGTTGACGCGATAGTGAACGCGGCCAACTCCGGTCTGGCAGGCGGCGGCGGAGTGGACGGCGCTATTCACCGGGCGGCGGGCAAAGAGCTTTATGACGAGTGTATGCGTTTTCCCGACAGCCCTATGGGACGCTGCCCCGCCGGTGAATGTGTGATAACGGGCGCGGGCAGACTTCATTGCAAAAATGTAATACACACCGTAGGCCCGATATACTCAGGAAAGCCAAGCGACGCTCTGCTGCTGAGTAACTGCTACCGTAACTGCCTTATAACGGCGACTAAATCCGGCCTTAAAAGCATAGCGTTTTCCTGCATAAGCACAGGCGTTTACGGTTACCCGAAACTTGAAGCCGCCCGAATCGCCGTAGATACAGTTCAAGAAGTAATTCCCCGCGTTCCGATAATTAACAGCGTTTTTTTCGTATGCTTCGACGATGAAAATTACACTATTTATAAAAAACTGCTGCCCCCGCCTGTTTAAGACGGTAAAAATTCAAGTTTTACATGGTTTTCGCGGCGCATTAACAACGCTTTTTTAATTTTGGGCGCATTTTTACGCCGCTAAAGCGGCGCAAAAACCGCGCTTTCCGTTCCAATTAAAAAGGACGGCGCAAAACGCCGTCCTTTTTAATTCCACTTCAATCGCTTGCGCGCCGCAAGTGCGTACGCGCTTGCTTAATCAAAACCGCATACGCGGTTTTGATTTTACGCTATCCGTCCGGCGCTTTCAGCGCCGGACGGCAAAACAGTTCACCGGACTGTTTTGTATTTTGTAAACCTGAAACCTGAAACGCCGGCGGCCCCCGCCCATATCCGTTTAGAACGGCGAAGGCGCAAACTCCCGCCCGGTATTGCGCTACAGTATTGCGCGGGCGAGTAAACGGGCGGCTTTTGCCCTGTGGCTGAGCTTGTTTTTTAATTCTTCGGACAGTTCCGCGACAGAGCATTTTTGTTCAGGCAGATATACTATGGGGTCGTAACCGAAGCCGCCCGCCCCGCGCGGTTCGTAGAGTATTTCACCTTCCAACGTTTCCTGAACGGCGAAGAAGCGGTTTTCGTTAAACAGAAACGCCATCGCGCATACAAACCTTGCGCTGCGGCAGGATGCGTCCCCAATTTCTTTGAGCAGCAGCATATTACGTTCCGCACCGTCGAGCCTAGACCCATCCTTGGAGCCGTAACGCGCTGAGTATATACCCGGTCTGCCGCCAAGCGCGTCTACACACAACCCCGAATCGTCCGCTATAACCGGCTGTTTTACAAGTTTGTACAGCGCCCGCGCCTTTATCAGCGCGTTTTCGATGAAATCCGTGCCGGTTTCGTCCGGGTCAAAGTCAATGCCCGCGTCCGCGGGGATACGCAGTTTTACCTGCGGCAGTATCGCGGCAAGTTCCTTGCGTTTACCTTTGTTTCCGCTCGCAAACCAGATGTTCATATATTCCCGATACCGCTAATATACCGCCGCTTCAAGCGGTGGGGGGCGCGTGTCTTAACGCTCCGTGAAGCGGGGCGCGTTTTCCCCTGCAAAATACGGTTTCTTTTAAGGCTACGACTTTATCCGCCATAGAAATGATCCATGCCTCACGGCAGATTGGGATGCTGAACGGAGTCCAAGGCCACATATGGGTTTTTATGCAGGCGTACTCTTTTCTGGATATACCGAAAATCTCTTTTGCTTTTTTCGCGGCTATTGACGGATGCTTCCAGCCGTGCATTATATACCTAATTCCGGGAACGTGCCATTCGTATAAAAAAAAGTCGTGCAACAGCGCGGCGCGTACCACGCATCTCTTATCAATACCGTTGTTATTTTCTATCATTGAAAAAGCCAGTTCCGCGACCGCGATACTGTGTTCATAAATACTTATGCGGCCATGAGAGTAAATTTTTTTTGTCTCTAAAAAAAGCTCGTTTTCCAATATATCTTTTGCGTATTCGTCAAATAAATCTTTATTTTTCATACCTTCTCCTGTTTTATAAAACGGACTTACTTCGATAACCCGGTTAACCCGGTTGTTTACCGGACAAGTCTCGCAAAACACCCCGCATTTTGCTGTTTTTAGCGAAACTTGTTTAAAACTTGAGGTTTCCAAACAACTCTAATGTTAATTCATTCGCAAGCGGATGGTAAACCGCCCGCTAACTCCGGCCTTAGACCTTAAGCGCGCTTGCCGCGATGTGGTTCATTCGCGGCGGGGAGCTTCATTTTCCCATGCTCGACGTATCCGAAAAAACACTGTAACCGCCCGCTTTTATTCCGGCCTTGTTTAACTTTATAATACGATTGCAAGAATAAACAGCGTCGGCGGTAAAAACGCCCAGCAAATATCCGTCAACCGGCCATATAGCGTTTCCTAAAAAATTCGCGACGTTCATCAAAATATGCCCGCCTACGTACACAAGAAACAGCGAAAGTAAACCGAATACCAGCGATATTGTAAGGCATATCCGTCCTTTGTAATGACACCATTTTGTGTGAGGATAGGTTGTATAATCCCATGCCTTAACCTTAAAAAATTTATCCAAAAACAGCGCGGTAAAGTATTCAATGACGGTACATACCACCATACCGGATAAAAAAACGAGAGCGGGATGAGCCTTCAGCGGCAGACAAAACAAGTAAACGCATATCCCGCCGATACCTTGGACAGGAACATAGGGGCCTTTGAAGAATCCTTTGTTGACAAACTTTTTTCTGACAATAGACTCCTGCGCGGTTTCAAGGACCCATCCCGCAAAACTTAGAGCGAACAACGCGAAAACAAGTAAGGCCGCGCTTTCCCGCGTCATTTAGACATCTCGTAACGGTAACGCGGAATCGTATGCTTAAGCGCGTTGCTTTCCGCCGGCAGACGGCGGCGCGGGCGGTGGAGAGCGGCTTTGAAAATCTCTTTGACAGAAATAATTTTATCGGCGGCGCAAATAAGCCAGCCTTCTTTGTATTTTGGCGGATGAAACAATGTAAGCGGCCACATATGGGTCTGTATCATTGAGTATTCTTTTTCCGAAACGTTAAAATGTTTTTTCGCGTTTTCCGCGGCGGCGGGGTGGGTAAAACCATGCCATGAATTATGTCCATTATGCCAGTCGTACAAAAAAAAGTCATGTAAAAGCGCCGCCCGTATCATGCTTTCCCTGTCTTTCACATTCAAAAAACGCCCAAGTTTATCACACATTTTCGCGACTTCCAAACAATGTTTATATGTCGATGTTTTACCGTGCTGAATATAGTTACGACATTTCAAAAACGCGTCGTTTTTAAGTATGCCGCCCGCGGCCTTTTCAAAAAAGGCCGCGCCGCCTCCGTGATAATCATCCGCGGTTTTACCGGCAAGAATCTCCACTTTTTTGTTTCTATCGTGCTTCATAAATCTAAAATCCGCGCCCGCTCCCCCGCGTCCCGCTCGCCCCTTCCCGCCCGCCCCCGCCACGCTTTGGGAAAACCTTAAAGCGCTATAGCGGGCTTGTTCAATAAACCGGTTGCTTATCGAACAAGTTTTTAGCGCTTGGCGGCCAAGCCAAGCATGACTGCCATGCTTGGCTTGCAAAAACTGAAGTTTGAACAACTCTATTATTTTACACCGCTTCCAAGTCCAGTTCTTTTTCCGCGGCATCCAAGCTGTCCGGCTTTACCGTGCTTTCCAAATCCGGCTGCTCCGGCAGACTCGAATTACGAGCGTTCATGATAAGCATTTGCAAACGGTTTTCGATATTCGCATAACTTGTGTCCGGGTCGTAGTCCAGCGGCAGCACCTGTATTCCGGGATACTCTTCTTTTATGGGTTTTATTAATCCCCGCCCGCAGACATGGTTCGGCAGGCATCCAAAAGGCTGTAGAATAACAAAAGACTTTACGCCCGCTTCCGCATGATGCAGTATGTCCGCCGCTATTAAAAAACCTTCCCCCGACTGTATGGAGTGATGAATGATGTGGTCGCTTAAAGCCGCCATTTCGTTGAGACGCGGCGCCGGTTCATACAAAGGATGCCGCATGGCGATTTTTTCCATTATGTCAAGCGTAACGTCAATGTACTTATCCCCGCCAAAAGCATAGAGTATATCGCCCAGCGGATGACGTACATTGAATTCCTTCACCTCGGAGATTGTATGATACAGCATAAGATTGCGGTAAATATCGTACATTCGCGGCAGTTCTACTTCCATATTGTTGTCTTCAAGATACTTTTCAATGTTGTAGTTTGAACCGGGATGAAAAACCAATAAATATTCTCCGGTAATAAAAACCAGATTTTTACGGTTGCTTCTGTCGTAACGCACCTCGCATAAATCCGCTACCGCTTTTTTGTAAGCCTCAAGCGCGCCCGCCATCCCTTTGTGTTCAAGCGCCGAGACAATAGAGTCCGCCGCGGCATCCGCCGTCCGGTCCGTCTCACCGTTGACAAGCTCGTACGGGCGTATTTTCCGGCGCAAATTATCCAGAGTATCCAGCATTATCAAGCACCACATGATTCTCGCGTAGGTTAGCTTATTAAACCGGTAGCCCGGATGTATGCTTTTCGCGTCTACAAAGTCTGTAGAAAGAATCGGCACCTGCGGAAAACCCGCCTCGTCCAACGCGCTCCGTGTCAACGCTATGTAGTTTACAAGCCGGCAGTCGCATACGGTTTTACCGGTGCCTACCGCGACTTCATCAGGATTATACAGCCCGCTTTTCAGCGCGGCAATCGCCTCTCCTATAATCATTTGCGCGGGGAAGCATGAATCGTTGTGAACGTAGCGTTTGCCGTAACGCATCGCTTCCTTGCCGCCCAAAGGCAGAGCGGCCGTTTTTAAGCCGTCCAGTCTAAGCGCGGCTGTAATTATCTTGCAGAAACCGGGCGTTACATTCGGTACAAGCAGGGTTTTTATCTTTTTATCCCTTCGCGTATATTTAACCGTGTAAGGGTCTTTCAGCGAGGTAAGAGCGCGCCGCTCTTCCTGTTTCCGTCTAAGCCGCACGGTTTCGATAAAGGAACGTACACGTATCCGTAGCGGGCCGGAAATATCGCTTTCGTCCAATTTAAGAATCAGCGGGGATTTTCCGGAGATTTCTTGCAGAATCCGCGTTACCTCGTCGGTATGCAGCGCGTCATGGCCGCAGCCAAAACTAAAAAGTTCTACATACTCTAATGCGGGATGTTCCGCCGCGATAATCGCTCCCGCCAATAATAGGGCGTGGTTGTTGTTGACTATATCAAGGCGCGTCTTGCTAAGGTCTATCTTGTGCGCTCCGGGCAGAGCGTCCACGGTTATTACCGGAATCCCCATAGACGTAAAGTATTGAGACAAATTGTGATTAACAAGAGCGTCAAACTGATAGTGCCTGCCCGCAAAGACAACGGCAAAACCACCCGCTTTCTCGGTCTGCGCTATGATGCGCCCGCCTTCCCGCGTCAAATCCTCGTTGAAAGCGGCAAGAGCCTTTTCGCCCTCCGCGATTGCTTTGCGGCATAGTTTTGCCGGTATGCCGAAGGTTTCTTTCATGTACCGGCAAAGCTGTAAGTCACGGTCGCCCGGACTGAACCAGTGAAAAACCGGAGTATCCATCTGAATATTCCAGCGGCGTTCAGGATTTTCAGAATGTTTTACCACAAGTGGGTAGCCTTTTAGCACCGGGCAGGTGAACGTGCTGTTCGTTTCCGGCGTTTGCGAAGGCAGGTGACAAAAAAGAGGCATAAAAACACGGTCCACTCCGGCGGCGGCAAGGTCGTGCAGATGCCCGTGGACAAGCTTCGCGGGGAAACATACAGTATCGGAGGCAACAAACGGCAGCCCTTCCTCGAACAATTTTCGTGAACTTGGGCGCGAAATCTTTGTGTCAAATCCTAACGCGTGAAAAAACGTGGTAAAAAACGGCATAGACCGCCAAAAATCCAGCGTTCTAGGCAAACCTATTGTAACGCCGCGTTTGGGCGCAATGGCCGTGAACGGATAATCACGAAAAAGCATCTCGTCCCGAATTTTAATCATATCGGGAACGGCTTTTATCGAATCGTTTATCTTTTTAAGACGCTCACGCAGAGCGGGGTCTTTAGCGTCGCCTATTAATTTTCCGCGCTCACAACGGTTTCCCGTAATCCATGTTTGCCCGTTGGAAAATGTTACGAGTATGCGGCTGCAATTGTTGGAGCAGAAATTACAGCGGACGTTGGATTCCTGTTTATAATCAAAAGTTTTAAGCGCGTCAAAACCTATGAACATCGTCTTATTTGCCCCGCCGTTACGGGCGGAAAAGCCGGATTCGGCGATTTTCTGTTTGGTAAGCAGAGCCGCGCCTACAGCGCCCATCTCACCCGGATAAGGGGCGCGCACAACGTTCTTGCCTATGTACTGCTCCATTGCCCGCAGAACCGCGTCGTTTCTGAACGTACCGCCCTGAACGACGATTTTACCGCCAAGCTCCGCAAAATTTGAAATACGCACAACTTTGGTGAAAACGTTTTCGATTATTGAACGGCACAGGCCCGCCATTATATCTTCCGGCTGTTTGCCGTTTTTCTGCTCCGTTATAATCGTGCTATTCATAAACACGGTGCAACGGCTGCCCAACTCGGCGGGATTTTGCGCGTTAAACGCGGCGGATGCGACTTTTTCAAGCGGAATGTTCAGAGTAAGGGCAAACTGTTCCAGAAATGAGCCGCAACCCGAAGAACAGGCCTCGTTGACCGTGATATTGGTAACAACGCCGTTATTTATGCTGATGGCCTTCATATCTTGGCCGCCTATGTCTAGGATAAAGCTAAGATCCGGCGCGAATTTCCGCGCGGCGGCGGCGTGAGCCACAGTTTCTACCGTGTGGTAGTCCGCGCCGAAAGCCTTTGCGAACAGTAATTCCCCGTAACCTGTGGTCCCGACGGCAAGAATTTCTAAATTAATCCCCGCTTCGTCATATTTCTTTTTTAGTTCCAGCAAACCTTGCTGAATTACCCGCAACGGTTCACCTCGGTTGTTGGAATAGAAACTGTCGACCACGCGCTCATCTTCGTCCAACAGCACAAGTTTACTGGTGGTTGAACCCGCGTCAATTCCAAGGTACGCCCGCAACGTGTCCCCGCGTTTCAAGGCGTGATTCACGGGCGGCGGCAGTTTGTGCCGCTCGTCAAAACCGGCCCGCTCTTCGCGGCTCGAAAAAAAGACCGGCCTGCTTTCATCCTGAATCTTCCGGTTTGTACCGGTTCCTATGCCGGAAAGCTTGTCAATATCTTTTGAAAGGTCAATTTCCCGCGCCTCGTTTGCGAACATCGCGTTGATTGACAAGGCCGCGCCGCAGGCTATAAACGTTTCTGGGCTTTCGGGGCGTATGCAGTCCGCTTCGCTTAAACCGAGCCTTTCGGCAAACACCCGGATTAGGGTAGGATTAAACGTCAGCGGACCCCCTTCAAAAATAATCGGCGGTTTTATTTCCAAACCCTGAGCGAGTCCGCCTATTGTCTGTTTGGCTATCGCGTGAAATGTTGAAAGAGCAATGTCTTCCGGCAAGCCGCCTTGATTGAACAGCGGTTGAATATCCGTCTTGGCGAATACCCCGCAACGGCCCGAGATTTCATATACGGACTTTCCTTTGGCCGCCAGAGCTTCAAATTGTTCCACCGGTATCCTAAGCAGGGCGGCGATTTCGTCTATGAACGCGCCCGTTCCTCCGGCGCAGCTCCCGTTCATCCGCATATCGGATGCCGAAAGGCGCTGTGTGTACTCGTCAAAGTGAAAAAAGACAATTTTTGCGTCTTGTCCGCCCAACTCTATCGCGACACGGGTTTGAGGATAAAACTCGCGCACGGCTATGGCGTTTGCTACTACTTCCTGCACGAAAGGCACGCCAAGCGCCTCCGCTACAGGACCGCCTCCGGACCCGCAAACCGCCGCGTGAAAGCGGGTGTCCGGGAACCGGCGTCTAATATCTTTTAATATAGATTTTACAGTTTCCGTCTGGCAGGCGTGGTGGCGTTTATATACGGAAAAAAGAACATTTTTTTGTTCCTGTTCCATCACTACAGCCTTAACAGTTGTCGAACCTATATCAAGGCCTAGCTGTAAATGTGAAATAAAATTCAATGTAGACATAATATACCTTTTATCTTGTATCTGTGATTTTATCATTGGTGAGGGAAAAATTCATTACCGCATTGTCATCTATCCCCGTCTTTTTGTCAAGGGCGCGGACAAAGGGCGGCCCGGTAATTCAACATTTCAACTATTTTTTTTAGAAGATTGGGCGCATTCCCGGCGCTTTCGCGCCGGGAACCGGGCTTTTCGGGGCTCCGCTACCGCTCCGGCCACGCCGCTGCGCGCCGTGTCTGCTTCGCACCCCTACAATCCCGTTGCGCGTTTCAAGCGCTTACGCGCCCGCTTAAATCAAAAACGTGAAAGCGTTTTTGATTAGCGTTGTGCAAAAACTGAAGTTTTTGCAAACCAAGCATGGCGGCCAAGCAATGGCTTGGCCGCCATGCGCTAAAAACTTGTTCGATAAGCAACCGTGTTATTGGGCAAGTCCGTTTTATATACCACAAGATTGACAAAACCGTAATAAAATTTTAGGGTGATTTATATGAATAAATTACATTTTAGATTCTTATTCGGCTTGAAGTTTCCAGCAACTTTCTTTATATTATCTTGCGCCGCTTTTTTTGCCGCCTGCGCCACCACGGAAAAACCGTTGAGGTTCATTGAGGCGCGTGATATGAACGCCTACGGCAGTATTGTTGTCAACAATATTGACGATTTTGAAAATCTTATTAAAGAAAATAGAGTTAATACCGTGTTCTATACGGACGAGTATTTTATCGTGCATATAAATTCCATATCTTATTCGCATATATCACGCGGCTACAAAAATTTCCGCGAATACCGCGAAGGTAAATTAGCAAAGCCGGAAAACTGGACTATATTTACGCCGGGATATTCAAATTAAAACCAAAAAACCGGATTTTTTTGTGGGGGGGGGGGGGGGTGAATTTAAAAAATTTAATCGATAAAAAACCCGTTTTAAAAAGCGTTATTATAAGCATTAGTTTTTTGTTTTGGTATTGTACATCTATTTTTTTGCATAAAA
>JAITDS010000020.1 GCA_031282435.1 Spirochaetaceae bacterium | reverse complement strand
CATTGCCAAAAAATCATATAATTTTAGCCATACGGTGGGACTGATATGATTAAATGGACTAAAAACAACCGGTCAAGTGGAGAAAATATTCGCTTTTTTAAGTAAATGCAGAAGCCCTAATAGCGAGGGCAGGGCTTCTGCATTTACTCTTTGGCTAAGTGGAAAGACATGATATACTAAGGTGTCAGGATACTTTTGGAAGGGTAAAGATTAAGCATTCGGGATTTAACGCGGGTTGTGGATTTTCTTGATGAGATAAACGACCCGTAGCGGACAAAATACGGGAATATCCGGCATAAACTCATGTATATCATCGTGACAGCCCTCACGGCGGCTTTATGTGGCTATAAATACTGTTAGGCCGAATTTTGAGTTTTAAGCAGGTAACGGTATTTTCCGAAGAAAGCCGGAAGATTCTATAAATGGCCGGAGGAGAAAACTGACAATGCTATAAAAATAATGCCGAAATAACCCGGTCATTTTTCCGGGCCATGTGGTACACTAATTGAAACCGTTTTTTCAATACACCCAATATCGTTTCTGTACGGCTCCTATCACTGAATAATTGCTTCTGTTCCCCGTTCATAACTCGTTTCATGTTTTTCCTCGCCGCACTCATGATATGCCGGTGCCGTTCATACAATTCCTGAAAAACCCCTTCCCTCAATAAATATCCGGTATCCTCACAAATAACCCCTCAAGGTCTTTTGTTATCTCGGACACCGCCTGGCTGTCATGCACGCTTCCCGTGGTAAAATACACATCCGGCAGTTCCCCGCCTTTGTACTGACCATGCGCCTTAAAGCCGAAAAACCAGCCTTTTCCGGTCTTCCCCCGGCTGGCACATCCCCGGGTTACCCGGTGGCTGCCGATGTAGGGATTTTCGCAAACACTGACCGCCGTTGAATCTGTGAAATATTTCCCCTGAAGTTTCCCTGCCCGGGTAAGAAACAGCATATATTTCATAAAAACCGCAACGGCGGGAAATGACCGGTTGCTTGCTTTCAGGAAGTTCTCATAATTGGGCAGGGCGGGGAAATACTCCCTATAGGCGTTTTGAACGAGCCGGTGAAAGGTTTTCAGGTCATGAACCAGAAGGCGGAACCGCAGAATGTTTAATGTCATTAGTTCGGCAAGGCCCAACCGCTTCTTCGCTCCCCGCCGGCCTTCCCGATATCCCAAAACCATATTCCCGATAGGATGGTTCGTAATAGCTTTGATAAACTCATCCACTAAGCAATATACTGTAACCAGCGTTATTTCGTTCATTTCACCCGTCTCCTTTGCGGTCTTTGTGTTGTAACTTGATCCTGTCAGAAGACAGGTGTTTCTTCTACATTCTTCTTAAAAACTCGAAATTTGGCCCATATAAAAAATAATTGTGGGGTATGGGCGGCACTTCGTATAACGGGTTTGTATATTCTTCGGTGAATAAAGACCCTCGGCCTCCGCAACGGTTAGGCCGGTTGCGTTCATTCCCGCGCCAGCCTCCACCGGCATTTTGCCGGCCATGGAAATGCCGCGCAAACGCTTATTATGACCGCCAAACCGCTGTAAACCGCCGGAACTTTATATGTAATTTGGGCTGACATTTTTCTAAAATATACGTTAAAAATATATTGAGCTTGTTTGCCAAACCGGTTGGCTGTCGTCCAAGTTCTCGCGAAACGCGTGGTGTTTTACGTTTTCAAGCGGAGATTGGTCAAGCCATGTTTGGCTTTCGAAAACTTGAAGTGTACGGACAAATATATTGAAAAAATGCTTACAAGGATATATTGTAAAAAATATGGAACCCCCAAAAATATTTACAACTCCATTTGCAAGTGTTTATCCGTTTTATGTCCAAAAAGCGGAAAAAAAGGGACACACAAAAACAGAAGTAGATACCATCATTTGTTGGTTGACAGGATATAACCCGCAAGCATTAACGCAACAAATTGATAATAATAATGATTTTGAAACTTTTTTTATACAAGCGCCTCGAATCAATCCAAATGCTTCAAAAATTACGGGTAAAATATGTGGTTATCGTGTGGAAGAGATTGAAGATAAACTCATGCAAAAGATACGCTGGTTAGATAAGTTAATTGATGAATTAGCAAAAGGAAAATCAATGGAAAAGATTTTAAGAAAATGAAAATATTGAACTGGTTAGATAACATGGTTGATTATCGAACAAGTTTTTAGCGGTTGTTGGCCAAGCTATGCTTGGCTTGCGGGGGACTGAAGTTTCTGAACAACAACAGTTTGAGTTTGCGCTCCGCGCAAACTCAGCAAAATCAAAACCGCTTTCAGCGGTTTGATTCGCGCAACGGGATTGTAGGGGTTTGCGCGAAGCGCAAAGACGCGCCGCCCCCTGCGGGGGCGCCGTGGCCATGCCCCGAAAAGCCCGGTTTCCGGCGCGGAGCGCCGGAAATGCGCCCGAATTAAGAAATTTTGTTTTAATGTTAAATGCCGTGAACTATTAGGTTTTCCCCAAAAAACCGTGTTTTGACGAAAAAAACAGCGCGTCGCAGCGCATATTAAATCCGCGCCGCTCACAAAAGCCGTCTAAATTACGCTTGGCCTCCTCTAGGATTTTTTCGATTACCGGCTCCCAAAGTTTCGCGCCAAGCAAAATATCTATCGCGCCCTCGCTTGTCGCGCAGCGCAGCAGTTCTTCGGTCAGCGCGCTGTCCGCGCCGTTCATGGCGGCAAAGGCTGCAAAAACAAACATTCTTGCATCGCCGTACCTTGAATGAGTGTTAAAGCTGTTTGTTACAAGTTTTACCAGTTTGCCTATGTGTCCCGCAACCAGTACGTATTCAAAACCGGCTTCAGCGGCGAGACAAATGCTTTCACCGATGAAATTTGAGCATTTTACGGGACTGGCATCGGGATAATGCCGCGCAAGAAAGTCTATCCCTATGTTTCCCGGAGTAAGCGTAACGGTTTTGAGACCCGAAGCCCGAAGCATGGAAAGCTCAGCCTTGACCGCGCCGCAAAACGCGCTCTCGCTCATAGGCTCGACTATTCCGCTTGTGCCAAGGATAGAAAGTCCGCCAACAATGCCCAGCCTTTTGTTGAAAGTGCGCCCGGCAAGTTTTTCGCCGTCCGGTATTGATATGCTCACGGACAAATTCCCCGTAAAACCCGCCGTTTCGCATATTTCACGGAGCGCGTCCGTTATCATGAGGCGGGGTACGCTGTTTATCGCCGCCGCGCCTACAGGCTGGTCCAAGCCCGGCAGTGTTACCCGTCCAACTCCTTCGCCGCCTTCTATCACAAACGTTTCTCCGCCGCATTTTTTAACTTTAGCGTAGACAAGACAGCCGGAGGTAATATCGGGGTCGTCCCCGCCGTCTTTTTTTACGGCGCAGCCTGCCTCCACGCCGTCACATACAAGGTCGTACAGCGGCGGTTTGAAAGGTTTTCCGGCGGGAGTTTCAACGGCGTTCAAATCTTCCACATCGCCGCGCAACAGTAAGGCCGCCGCGCCTTTAGCGGCGGCGGCGGCGCATGAACCGGTTGTAAAGCCCCGTCGTAGTTTTTTACCGTCAACAAAGATGTAATTTTCGGGCGCAAAAGACATAACGGACGCTCTCCCCGCACCGGTTTTACGGCGGCTTTACGGCGAAATTGGCACGGAAAGCGCCGTATCGTAAATTGTGGCGAAAACTTCCGGGATAATTTCTTTTTCTATGCTGGCAAACGCTACGCGGATGTATTCAGTGCCAAACGCTATGACGCCGACCCCGTGTTTTTCGAGCAGCTCGCGGCGCAGAACACCGGCATCTATGCCGTTACAACGCAGGCACATGAAGTAACCGGAATTGAACGGCATGGGCGTAAGGCGCGGGTGGTTTTTATGCGTGTCCGTAAATGCTTTTACCGCCTTGTAGCGTTCTTTCAGAATGTTAAAAAAAACCGCCTCTTTTGCCGCCGTCTCTTCATCCCCATACACTTTAAGAAACAAAGACTGCCCAATCGTATTGGAGCAGGAAACTGAAGAACGTATAGCCCCCATGAATTTTGTAACAAGAGCGTTAAACTGGTCGGGCCGCAGTCCTTTTGAACCTATGGTTACCAAAGCAAGCCGGAAGCCCCAGCTATAATCCTCTTTCGTGGGGCCGTCTGTCTTTATAGCAAGCACTCTTTCATGCAGATTAGCAAGCAGGCTAAAAATCGATTCTTTGCAGACATCATCCTCGTAAAAAAAACCAAAATAAGCGTCATCGCATATTACCATGATGTCCGCGCCGCCTTCGGCGGCTTCATAAATACACGCCGCAAGAGCCTTTACTTCGTCCGCGCGGGGAGAATAACCGGTAGGATTGTTCGGGAAGTTAAATATAATGCGGACACTGCCTTTTTTAGCTTCTTCCTGTATAGCGGCTTTAATTTTCGGGATGTTAAGTCGCCCGTTATCGTCAAAAAACGAAACGCCGCGCAGAACACCGCCGCAGCGGTCCTCAAAAATTAGACGGTAGTTATCCCAAGCCGGGTCCGCCGACAGAACGGTCTGTCCCGCGTTTAGAAAAAGCTCCGCCGTTAATGAAATACCCGCAGTAATGCCGGGCGTAACGACCGGAAGCGATATACAGTTAGGATTCAACGACGGATTCTTTTTCAAAAGCAGTTTTTTCCATAATTCACGCACTTTTTCATTACCGGCGGTGGGCGCGTACGCGACAATCTCTTCAGGCTCAATGTTTGTTACAAAATGTTTAACAGCCGGCAGCATCATCGGCCTTCCGTTCAAATACGCCAATCCTATCGTGCCGTTAGCTTTCGAGGCCAACTTCTTAGCCTCGGCGCTTTGCGCTATTATACCCCGCGGAAAATAAATACGTTTTCCAAAATCCGAAAGCAACCGGTCTGCCGCGCTTCCACGCAAAATTTCATTTAACTCAACGGCAAGAGCATCCATAAAAAATCCTTAACGAAACAATCCTTAACGCTTATTTCCCTTATATAAGACACGCACCTGCTTATACAAGCCTTGACCTTCACTCTTTGTTTCCACGTCATTAGCATCGTTCAGCGTAGTGTGAATAAGACGGCGGTCAAACGGATTCATCGGTTCAAGCAGAATGGACGAACGGCTTTCGCGCACACGTCCGGCCACATTATAAGCCAGACGAACAAGGCTTTCCTCGCGGCGAATACGATAATTTTCGCTGTCAATAATTACACGTATGTCGCCATGCCCTATCTGGGCGGCATAAATCGAAGCTATCAACTGGATAGCGTCCAACGTTTTACCCTTCTTCCCGATAATAAATGACGAATCCTCTGTAGCTATATTGAAGCCAATCTTGCGTTTTTCACGAAAAATGACGCTAGTTTTTCCTTCCATTCCCATTAAACCGGTAAGTTTATTGAGATATTCTATCATCGTGCTTTCAAACTCCGCGTCAACCGGAACGTCTTCTTTATCCTGCTCACGGCTTACGGCGCTTGCCGGTACATTATTATATGCGCCGCTATTCTTCGTTTGTCTGGCGGCTGAATAATCGCCGGAAACACCGGTCGTATGTACACGAATTTTTACGTAAGGCTTTTTGAACAAACCGCCGCGTTGCGTCTCGATAATTTCTACGTCAAAGCAGTCCCGCTCAAGTCCCAGATCTTCCGCCGCTTTGTCTATAGCTTCCTTTTCTGTTCGTCCCTCAAATTCTTTTACCATAAAATTTTACTCCTTGATAATTGCCAGTCCGCCCCTTTCCCGAAAATTTTCTATTTTGGGGAAAGTCATTTTGGGCGCATTTTCCCCTGCGGCGGATGCCGCAGGGGAAAACCGCGCTTTCCGCTCTTATGAAAACGCTTGCGCGTTTTCATACCGCTTCAATCGCTTGCGCGGGTCAAAACCGCCGCGCGGTTTTGATTTTCCGGGTTTATGCGAAGCATAAACCCGATATTATTGAGCGCTAAAGCGGTTTGCCGCGCAGACCGTCCGGCGCTGAAACCGCCGGACGGCAAAACAGTTTCAATTCACTAACGCCACTTTTTTTTCTTGGGCGGAACAATAACTTTTTTTTCCGGTTGCGCCGCGGCAAGAGCCGCCTTTTTCCCCGCCATTAGTTTGTTTATCGTAAGCTGTTGAATCATCGTCAAAATGTTAGACATTATCCAATAAACCAAAAGACCGGACGGAACATTGTACAGTATGAAGAAAAAGACCAGAGGCATGACGTACAGCATCATCTTCATTTGCGCGTTATTAGCCTGATCCGGCGTCTGCGTAACCTTGCTGTATAAAAGTTGAGAGCCGACATAAATGAACGGCAGAAGCCGCAGATCACTCCAGCCGAGTATTGGTATTTTGAACGGAGCGAAGTTAAAAATCGTTTCCGGCACCGCAAGATCGGGTATCCAGCCCGGAATAAACATAGCGCCGCGCAGTTCAAAATGATTGTTGAAAAGATTGTACATAGCAAGGAATATCGGAAGTTGAATCAGCATGGGCAAACATCCGGAAAGCGGACTGTAGCCTTCCTTCTTGTAAAGCCCCGCCAGTTCTACATTCATCTTTTGCGGATTATCCTTGTATTTTGCCTGAATTTCCTTGATTTTTGGCGCCATCGTCTGCATTCGCAGCGTACCTTCCGAGCCTTTTTTTGTGAGCGGAAACAGTATTATTTTGACCAGCAGTGTTACAAGGATTATTGCCACGCCGTAATTCGGAATTAAGTTATAAAATAGATTCAAAAGCCATTTTAACAGGGCTTCCAACGGGTTCAGAATTCCCCAAAAACCGCCGGCGTTTGCCGCCTGCTCAAGACGCAGACCGGTATAGCCAAAATCGTTATCGCCGTTGTCGTAAATGGCAAGAGCCTTTTGTGTTTTCGGGCCAAGGTAAAAACGGAAAGTGTCCGTGCATCGAGACGCGGAAAGCGGCGGACGCACGATAAAAAACCGTGAAGCGGTTTCAAGACCGGGTTCAGGCGGACGCGATGAAAAAATAAGTTCGTAGGCCGTGGCGTCCGGTACGGCTATGAACGCAAAATATTTTCCGGTAATCGCCGCCCAAGATACGCGCCCCGAAACAATAGTATCCTGATTGGCGCTGGATTTCTCGTCTTTCTGCTTGCCGTTGGCAAAAGTTATATAACGTCTGTAGTCATAGTTTCCGTCGAGTTTATCAAAGCGCGGACCTATCTGCGGCCCAAAAGCAAGCGTATAGGCGGCAGGCGCTTCACCGTTGGAGGCAAAACTCAATGACGGAATGGAATATCCACCGTCAAGAGTCACATCAAGCTGAAACATATACTCGTCAGGGTCAAAGGTATAACGCTTGGTTAGACGAAAAACGCCGTCATTTATCGCGAAATCACGGTAATATTCTATAACCATATCTGAAATTCGCCGGATATTAAAGAACGACCGTACCGGCTCGGCATCTTTACTGCCAAACGCGACGGTGAAAGCGTGAGCCTCGCGGTTTCCGCTGAGTATCATATCAACATAATCAGCGCCGTCCCCGTGTTCTTTCAATTTGAAACTGGTAATATCCCCTCCCGCGTTTGTCAATTCCACTATGATAAGAGGAGTCTCAATCACGGTGAACTGTTCAACCTGAGGGAAATATTCGCCGGCGGTGTTGTCCGTTAGCGTGGGGGTAGAAGGCGTTGCCGGACCCGCGACAGGACCGCCGTTTTGTACGGGTACCGGCGTGGATTCAACGGGAATTGTGTTTTCCACTGCCGAAACCGGAGCCTCCCGTTCAACATTCGTTTTTGGAGGGAAAAAAGTATATTGAATAATATAAAAGCCGGAGATTACTACTATAGATAATACAACGGCCAGAATTGTTCGTTTTTCCATGAAACCTCTTTATTTTTTGCGGCGTGTTTCAACACCGCTCACGATATTTTTTATGGAACAGGATCATAACCGCCTTTGTGAAATGGATGACAGCGCAAAATGCGGGATAAACTTAAATAAAGCCCGCGCGCGGCGCCGTATTTTTGTACCGATTCGTACGCATAGCTTGAACAAGTCGGGTAATACCTGCAACATGGCGGAAAATGCGGCGAAACCGCCCTTTGGTAAAAGCGGATGAGCAGTAGAATGATGCTCCTCGGATTAAAAGTCATGAGAAACGTCTTATCCTTCACGATGGCATCTTCTCCGCGAAAAGGCCGGCCTTACCGAGTAAAACTTTCATCTGCCCCATTCGAAGTGACAGGCTTTCCGGTAAATCACTTCCGGTTAAGCCGCTTTTACACGGATAGAGCAGCAAGACCAAATCATAGCCGCTCTTAATTTCCTGTCTCAGATGACGGTAAGATTCCCTGCCTAATCTGCGCGAGCGGTTTCGTTGCACCGCGTTGCCGAATTTACGCGCAAAGGTAAATGCTATTCGTCTGCCGCAACCTTCTCCGCGCAAAAAAAAGAGCCGCGCCCCCGCGCACGAGGCGGAAGCGCCTTTTTTGAATACTGTTTGAATATCTTCCCGCCGTTTCAAATGCTCTTGGCGCGGAAACCCCAATTTTTTTTCCGGTTTTTCATTGTAAACAGTGTTAATCCCGGCGGCCCCACTTTCCGCTTTACTCATACTAATATGGCTTCTTTTCATCCGAGGCGGTGAGTTTTAATCTACCTTTAGCCCGGCGGCGCTTTAATACCAAACGCCCCCCCCGCGTCTTCATACGCGCGCGAAAACCAAACTTTCTGTTACGTTTAACCTTACTTGGCTGATACGTCCGCTTCATGGACATCTCCTGTTTTATCCTCCGGCAGTATCGCCGGGACATATATTTGCTTAATTTGTCTTTAGTCTATATAATGGCGGCGTGAAGGTCAAGCCGTATGTCTATTCCCCGCAGCGATTCCGATTTCGGGAAAATTCAATGTTTTAATGGTCCCGGCATAGTATTAAGGCGTGTTCACACAACGTAAAGATATAGCCGTAAAGGCCGCATAAACGGGCTTGTTCGCCAGCCCTGTTAGTTGCCGCCCAAGTCGTTTTTTAAGCGGAAGTTGTTCAAAAACTTAAGGTTTCCGAACAACTCTAATGAACCACCTCGCGGCAAGCGCGCCTAAGGTCGAAGACCGGCGTTTGCGGCGAGGTATCTTGTAGGCGTTGAAATTATTTACGTGGTTCGATCGGGTAAGGAAATTATTTAACT
>JAITDS010000225.1 GCA_031282435.1 Spirochaetaceae bacterium | reverse complement strand
GACATCCGATTTTGCCTTTCACGGGGCGTACCTCTGTAAAATAGATTTCTTTTCAATTTCCATTCTACATCAGGCCGCCTCATGGCGCGGGTGTCCTATTTCTTTCTGAGACTATACAGCGCGTTGTTGCGTCCGGCAAGAAAGCCGTCGGCGGCCCCGATGACGGGAGTGGTCCGGCGGGTTTTTTGAGTATTTGTTAATTCGGGCGCATTTCCGGCGCTCCGCGCCGGGAACCGGGCTTTTCGGGGCTCCGCTATCGCTCCGGCCACGCCGCCCCGCGGGGCGGCGCGTCTGCTCGCCGCTGCGCGGCGGCACCCCTACAATCCCGTTGCGCGAATCAAAGCGCTTTCAGCGCTTTGATTTTACGTTATCCTTCCGGCGCTGAAATCGCAGGAAGGGCGCGGCCGCTAAAGCGGTCAAATTTATCTGTAAACCGCCTTGTTCGACAAACAGCCCGCTTGTCGAACAAAGCCATATACTACAAAATACATACAAGTTTTCATTACAAAGGAGAAGTTATGAGCGGAATGTTATCAATGGCCTGCGCCTTCGCGGTGTATCTAGCCTTAATGCTGATTATAGGATGGCGCACTTCACAAAAAACATCAAACTCCAACGATTTTTTTATCGGAGCGCGCAGCACTGGACCGTGGATAACGGCTTTAAGCGCGGAGGCCTCCGATATGTCCGGCTGGCTTTTGATGGGATTGCCGGGCGTCGCGTATTTGGGTGGCATGAAAGAAGCCTTTTGGACGGCCGCCGGCCTTACCATAGGGACTTATTTGAACTGGTTTTTTGTCGCAAAACGGCTTCGCAAGTACACGATACACGCGGGAGATTCGATAACTATACCTGAATTTTTTACAAACCGTTTCAAAGATAAAAGCCGGTCGCTTGCTTTTGTGTCCGTCATATTTATTCTGATATTTTTTACGGTTTATACGGCATCAGGTTTTACAGCCTGCGCCGATTTGTTTAGCTCGGTTTTTGGCATAGATTATTTTTACGCGCTGCTACTGGGCGCCGCCGTCGTGCTCGCGTATACGATACTAGGCGGCTACCTCGCTGTTTGTTCAACGGATTTTGTGCAGGGCAGTCTAATGTTCGCCGCGCTTATAATCACGGCCGTTATAGCCGTTTTAAGCATGGGAGGCGTTGCCGCCACAGTAGATAAAGTAGGCGTTGATTTCATAAATCCGTTTCACAACAATCCCGGCCAGCCTTTCGGAGCTATGGACATAATATCCGCCCTTTCGTGGGGACTTGGTTATTTTGGTATGCCGCATATCCTCGTGCGATTCATGGGACTCCGCTCCAATCACGATGTAAAAGTTTCACGCAGAATCGCTATGGTGTGGGTAATAGTGGCGTTTATAGGAGCGCTACTAGTAGGCGTTTTAGGCAGAGCCTATCTTGCGTCGCCTTTAGGCGCGGGATCTCAGGAGACAGTTTTTATCGTTACGATAATGCAAATGTACCCGTCCTTTATAGCGGGATTGTTCCTCTGCGCCATACTTGCCTCGGCTATGAGTACGGCGGACTCCCAGCTTCTTGTCGCGGCATCCGCTTTTTCCCGTGATGTTTACCAGGGCTTTTTTAATAAAAAAGCCAATGAAAAACAAATGCTGCTTATGAGCCGTATTACCGTGTTTGCGATAGCGATAATCGCTATTTTTATAGCGAAAGACAGAAACAGTTCCATATTCAAGATGGTAAGTTACGCTTGGGCGGGTTTTGGCGCGACGTTCGGCCCCGTTATACTGCTTTCATTGTTCTGGAAAGGAATAACTAGGAACGGCGCTCTTGCCGGACTCATAGTCGGCGGCGTAACGGTAATTGTCTGGAAACACCTAAGCGGCGGCATATTTGAACTTTATGAATTACTACCCGGTTTTATCGCCTGCCTGCTTGTCGCCGTGCTGATAAGTCTGCTGGACAGGCCCAATAACCCTGAGGTTGCCGCCGAGTATGAGGCCTATAAAAAATTGGGGGATTAGTTTGTCATAGTGATTTTCAACTTCTTTTCCGCTAAAAAAATCAAGATTTTCGCGCTTGTAGGCGCAAGCGGCACCGGCAAGAGCTATCACGCGCAAATAGTGTCGCAGAAGTATCATATTGATTTTATAATTGACGACGGACTTTTGATACGAAATAACCGTATCATAGCGGGACATTCGGCAAAAGAAGAAAAATCATTTATGGCGGCTGTCAAAGCCGCCGTGTTTGACGAGAAAGACCGGCGCGATGAGGTAGCCAGAAAACTACAAACGGAAAAATTTTCAGGCGTTCTTATCATTGGAACGTCTGAAAAGATGGTGAAAAAGATAGCGGCGCGTTTACAACTCCCGCTACCCGGCCGTATCATCAACATTGAAGACGTGGCTACTCAGGACGACATAGACAACGCTCTTAGGACACGGCGGGTAGAAGGCAAACATATTATTCCCGTTCCGTCTGTCGAGGTTAAGCGCGGATACCCTGAAATATTTTTTTCATCAATTTCGATATTGAAAAAACCAAAGATTCAAACGCCTATAAAGTCCATACCCGTTATGCGCGAGGATTCACTCGTACGCCCCGCGTACTCCATGCCTCAAAAGCTGTTAATATCGGAACAGGCGCTCAGCCTGATGGTAAAGAACTGCGTGAACGAATTTAACTCCGGTTTTCTTGTAAAAAAGATTGAAGTCAAAGATGTGGAAACCGGTTACCGCCTTGTTATCACCATAGATGTGAACTCCGGTACCGAACTTGAAAAAAAAATCTGCGAACTTCGGCAATATATTACCGAAAATATAGAGAAGTACACTGGAATTCTTATTGAAGAAGTGAACATCATCATAGATAAAGTTATTGAAATGATGTACTTGTAGGCCTTGTACTTGTACTTAAAAACATAAAAAGCCTATAAGTTTTCATTACAGGGGGAAAAATGAAGAAAGTCGTAGTAGCCTTGTTGTTTGCCACAGCCCTATTGAGTCCGGTTACGGCTCAATACGATGTAGTGAATCCCATCAGGGTTGAGGTACGGAATCAGTTTTTTAATGTTATTTCGGACGGCGGTAGTTATGACGCGGAGATGCTTTGCCGTGAGATGGAGCTAAGGTTTGATGTTTATAACAGGCTGTTCCGGTTTAATCCGGCCGCTTTGACCGGCCCCTTGCGTGTAGTGTCGTTTACGAATAAATCGGCTTATGACAGTTATGTTACGTCAAAGCTTGGTTCAACACGCGATGGCGCGGTCTACCTGCATTACAGCCAACCGGAGCGGCGCGAGCTTGTGGTAAACAGAGGCTCTCCGGATGAAGAACGTATGCTTGCGCATCAGGCGTTCATCCAATTTTTTAGGGCGTTTGTTCCGTATCCGCCATCGTGGATGAGAGAAGGATTCGCCATCTATTTTAACACATTAAGGTTTGATAAAGAAACCCGTGAACTGCGTTATGAGGAAAATCTTTCATGGCTGGAAACGGTAAAAAATCTTGGACCCAGGCAGCCTTCGCTGGAATCGGTGTTTTTGGCGGATATAAACGGAATGCCGGAATACTTCCAACCTGTTTCATGGGCTATAGTGTCGTTCTTCCTAAACAGCGGAGGCAACGGAGACTATTTTAGGGCTATTACCGAAGCGTTCATGCTCCTTTCGTCCAACAACTCCGCCGCGGAAAATTCTCAAGCCGTCATGGAACGTTTGACCAACTGGAACACAATGGAAAAAATGCGTTCCGATTATAACAATTATATCGCGGGCAGAAAAACTTTTGCGGAACTGATAGATTTAGGACAACAGGCTTATAACGCGAAAGATATTGAAGCCGCCGAGTCTTACTTCCTTGCCGCGTTGTATCAGAAGCCCACACACTACGCCCCTTATTATTATCTGGGACTTCTAGCTTATGACGAGAATAATTATGATATGGCGGACGCATACTACCGTTCCGCGTTGCAATACGGCGCTGATTCGGCCCTTGTAAAGTATGCGCTTGGAATAAATGCCGCAACCGCGGGCAGGAACAGCGAAGCCCTCGCCTATCTTGAGGAGGCATCTTACGAGTCGCCTGAGCGTTACAAGGAACGTGCCGAAAGTATAATGATAAGGCTTAAATAGACGCTTTCAAATTGAGAGTTTGCGCTTCACAACAGCGCGGCCCCCAATACCCAACGTGTTTTGCTGTTGCTATATTGGGCGCTTTAGCCTGCGGCATCTGCCGCAGGCTAAAACGCCTCTAAATTCTGATAGTTGAAAGTCCTGATAAAACATTGTTCAAGGCGGACAGGATGAAAACCCGAAGCCGCAAATTCTTCTTCCATAGGACGAGGCAGCAGCTTATCAGGGCGAGCGCATATAAATCCTACAAAGAATTACAAAACCATGCGCGAAACAATCCGTATTAGATAACTCCTTATCTGTAAGAAATTGGACTTGTTCAATAACCATGTTGCTTATCGAACAAGTTTTTAGCGCTTGTTGGCCAAGCCAAGCATGGCCGCCATGCTTGGCTTGCAAAAACTGAAGTTTTTGAGCAACTCTATTATAAATTTATGCGCCCGCCTTGAGGCTTATTGTAGCGCTTCTTTTAGAACATCCACATTGCGTTTCATAAGTTCCAGATATGTAACGCCGCTGTCAAAATCGCGTTTACTTATGTTATGAGCCGCGTGAAGCAGGCGTTTTTTTGCTCCGGTTTCTTCCGCTATTGTATTCGCCATTTTTTCATTTGAAAGTTCAATGTGAAAAATAACGGGGATTTTCTCCTGTTTAACCTTATTGATTAAAAAAGCGACTGTCGATGCGCTCGGCTCAGTTTCTGTGGAACATCCGGGGAACGCGGCAAAGTACGAAAGACCATACTCGTCCGCGAAATAGCGGAACGGGAAACGGTCGCCAAAAATAATCGTCTTCCTGACGGCGTTATTAACAACAGTCCTAAAATCAGCGTCAAGTTTATCCAGTTCAGCTATATAGGCGGCCTCGTTTTTTCTGTAATACGCGGCGTTAGCGCTGTCTTTTTCACAAAGCCCGTCCGCTATGGCCATAACCATAAGCCCGGCATTCTTTGGAGAAGTCCAGATATGTTCGTCGTATTCCGGTTCAACTTCCACGTCAATATCCGCAAGTTCATCTTCTTCCTCCTCTTCCATGCCCTCGACGATTTCTTCTTCAACAACATCAACCGTGTCCATGAGCCTGATAATCTTCATACTGCTTGTGTCAACCGATTCTAAAATACGGTCGACCCAAGCATCCGATTCACCGCCTATATAAACAAATACGTCACTGTTTTGAATTCGTATCATGTCGCGGGGCGTTGGCTCAAACGAATGGCTTTCCGCGCCCGGAGGCAGCAGCATAGCAAGGTTGACCTTATTTCCGGCTATTGCGCGCGTAAAATCATAAGGCGGAAAAATCGTGGCCGTTACAATGATTTTGCCGTCAGAACGCGCGGAATCTTTATTCCCGGCGGCAAATGTAAATGAACAAATAAAAATAAATAATACGGCGAGTGTATATACTCGTTTCATAATAATCTCCTATACAAATATTTTAGGGGGGGGCCGGCCGCCCCCCTCGGGGATGAGGGACCTGGGGGGGACGATCGGTGGGTAAAATCGATATTA
>JAITDS010000185.1 GCA_031282435.1 Spirochaetaceae bacterium | reverse complement strand
CAACCGCAAATATCTTCTCCGTCTTCCGGCAAACCGGGGGAAGACCGCGACCGTCTTCCTTGACGGGAAGCGCGTCACCCTCAAGGCGGCGCGGCTAAAAAAAACGCGAAAAAAAGAGCCGGCAAAATCATCCACGGCCCGGAGGTCGTCTCCTCCCTTAAAACCATCCGGGAATATTTCGGCTTCATGTGCGGGCGGCTCCTTGCACCCTTCATCCGGGCGAACATGACCTTCCTCGAACAGGAGGAGGTCTTTCATATCACCCTCGCCGTCAAAGAAAAACTCCTTGCCGTCAGTTCAGCCGCCGTAAACCGGAAGCTCAAAGAGGAACGGAAAAAGAGCCTCCTTCGGGGTTTTTCCGGCAACAAACGTGGAAAATATCTGAAACACACCATCCCCGTCAACCACCGTTTTTCGAGATAGACACGGCCTAAATGTGGCTTTCGCGGTAAAAATTGGTGTTTCGTGTAGACTTTACAGGAAACCGCAACGCCGGCGGGCGGTTTCTATGCTGATGTTTTTACGCCGCGCCCAGTCCGCGAGTTGGTCGCCTCCGATTGCGCCGCAGGAAAAATAGTAAGAGGCGGGGTTTACAAAGTACATTCCGCAGAGGGAGGCGGCGGGGCATATCATGGCGGATTCCGTTAGGCTTAGTCCGGTTCGTGTTTCCGCTTCCAGCAGCTTAAATACGGCGCGTTTGTCTTCGTGGTCGGGGCAGCAGGGATAGCCAAACGCGGGGCGTATGCCTTCGATATCCCGCCGTCCCCACACTTCACGGCAAATGAAGCTGTGCGCCTCCTCGCTGAACGCTTCCACAAGGCCGTCCGCAAGCAGAGCGGAAATTATCGCTCTGTAGTCGTCTCCCTGCGCGGCGTATCCGGCCTTGATTTCGTCCGCTCCAAAACCCGCGCTTAGGGCAAAAAAGCCAATCCAATCGCTTGCCCCGTCTGTTGCGGCCGGTCTTATAAAATCCGCAAGGCTGACGTTTGGGGCCGCCGCCGCCTTTTGCGTCTGGTTGCGCAGGCAGGCTATTTTTAGCGCCGGTTTATCAAAATCAATTTTTGCGGATACGGGGTAAACTAAAATATCATCGCCGCTCGATAAAGCGGGGAAAATTCCCAATACTCCCCGTGTCCGCAGGCGTTTTTTTTGAACAATTTCATCGAGCAGGGCGCGGGCGTCTTTTTCAAGAACGGTGTCTTTTTCAATTTTTTCAAAAACCGGTTCCGCATTTCCGGCGGCGGGTTTATACCATTTTGACATAAAAACGTCCCAATCAAAGCGGGCGGCCAATTTTTCCAGCGGGTAATCGTTCATGCCGGTTATGCCGGATATTTTTGGCTCAGGCTGTACGGTGTTGTTCCAGTCAAGGCGCAGGCGGTTTTCCCGCGCCGCTTCTATCGAAAGTAGCCGTCTTTCGGACGCTATTTTGTTATGTCTGTTTACCGCATCTTCGTACAGGGCGGCCAGTTCGTCAAGAAAGCGGGGGCGCAGTACGGGGCTGGACAGGCGGCGTACTAGGCCGGGGGCTTGTCCCGCGTCTTTTATGTAGACGACAGGGCCGCCGTAAACGGGGGCTATTTTTAGGGCGCTGTGGGCAAGGCTTGCCGCCGCTCCTCCTACAAGCAGGGGTATGCTAAAGCCTTGTCGTTCCATCTCCCGCGCAACATAGACCATTTCGTCCAGTGAAGGGCTTATTAAGCCGGACAATCCTATGAAAGACGCTCCTTGCTTTTGCGCTGTCTCCAGTATCGTTTCGGGGGGAACCATAACGCCTAGGTCCAGCACCTTAAAGCCGTTGCAGGCAAGCACGGTTCCCACTATATTTTTGCCGATGTCGTGTACGTCGCCTTTAACGGTAGCCATGATAATGAGCGGCAGATTTACCTGCGCGTTGGCCGCGCTTAGGTTCATGTACGGGTCAAGCGCGGCTACGGCTTTCTTCATCACGCGGGCGCTGCGTATCACTTGCGGCAGGAACATTTTCCCTTCGCCGAACAGTTCCCCGACCTGCCGCATCCCCTCCATTAGCGGGCCTTCAACTATTTCAAGGGCGCTCATTTTTTTTTCGACTAATGCGAGTACGTCGTCCGCGATGTGTTCATCGTCTCCTTCCAGCATGGCGTATATGACGAGTTCTTCCGGTGTCCGCGCCGGGGGGCGTTGCGGGGGGTATCCCCCCGCTGGGGGGGTAGCGGAAGCCGCCGTTCCGCGGCGGCTGGAGTGAGGGGGGTTCTCCCCCCCTTCCCTCTTTTGCGCTATTTCTAGTAATTTTTCGGCGGCGTTTGTATCACGGCATAGCAGGATGTCCGTTATCGTGCCGCGCAGGGTTTTGGGCAGGTTTTGATACAGGCCGGCTGCCGCCATGTTGACGATTGCGACGGTGAGGCCGGCTTCGACGGCGAGGTGGAGGAAGACCGCGTGCATGGCGTTGCGAATGAACTGATTTCCGCGAAAGCTGAACGACAGGTTCGAGACACCGGCGCTGATATTAGTGTGCGGGCAGAGTTTGAGTATTTCCGGTATGGCGCGAAGGAAGTCCAGCGCGTAGCGGTCGTGTTCGCTCATGCCGGTTGCGATTGCCAGTATGTTGGGGTCTATGATGATGTCTTCCGGCGGGAAGTCCGCTTCTACGAGGAGTTTGTATGAGCGGCTTGCGATTTCTATGCGGCGCTCGTAGTCCACCGCTTGTCCGTGTTCGTCGAACAGCATCACGACTGCCGCCGCGCCTAGTATTCGGAGGCGGCGCGCCTTTCGCAGGAATTCCCGCTCGCCTTCTTTTAGGCTGATTGAGTTGGCGATTGATTTACCGCCTATGCATTTTAGTCCGGCTTCGATGATGGAAAATCTGGAGCTGTCGATAAAAAACGGGACTTTTGCTATTTCCGGGTCCGAGAGCGCTAGGTTTACGAAGCGTACCATTGCTTTTTCGCCGTCTATTAGGCCGTCGTCCATGCATACGTCTACGATTTTTGCGCCCTCTTTTATGTTTTTACGGACTAGGCGTAGTCCTTCTTCGTACTTTTCGGCTTTAATGAGTTCTAAAAAACGTTTGCTGCCCGCCGCGTTGCCGCTTTCGCCTACAAGTGTAAGTTTTTTTCGTTCTATGCACAGTGGTTCAAGGCCGGAAACCCATGTCTTGTGCTGTTTTGCGGGTAGCGGGCGGGGTTTTTTGCCTGCGGCTATGCGCTGGCGGGTCATTTTCGCTATTGCCGCTATGTGTTCCGGCGTTGAGCCGCAGCAACCGCCCAAAATATTTACCAGTTCTTCATCTACATATTCTTGCAGGCTTTGGGCCATTTTTTCGGGGGTCTCGGTGTAGTTGCCGTTTTCGTCCGGCAGGCCCGCGTTTGGGTGGGAGCTTACGCGGCATGGGGCGGCGCGGGACAGGGCTTGTACGGATTTTTTTAGTGTGTCCGCGCCGAGTGAGCAGTTGAGTCCTACGGCCCATGGTTTTAGGTGCTGTATGGAAACCGTAAAGGCTTCGATGGTTTGTCCGGCGAGTAGTCGTCCCGCCGCGTCCGAAATCGCGGCGGAAGCTATGATTGGTACGTCTAAGCCGCTTTCTGTGCCGCCGCGTTCCGCAAGCAGGCGCAGTATGGCCGCGCCCGCGGCTTTGGCGTTAAGTGTGTCAAAAATTGTTTCTATCAGTAGTATATCCGCGCCGCCGTCTAAAAGGCCGCGTGCGTTGTCGTAGTAAGCGGCTTCTAATTCATCCCAAGTTATCGCGCGTTTGCCGGGGTCCTCCATGTCGGGAGAGATTCCGGCGCTTTTTGTCATGGGGCCTAGGACTCCGGCGGTAAAGCGGGGGGTTTCCGGCGTGGAAAAAGCGTCCGCGCTCCGGCGGGCTAGTTCGGCGGCGGCGCGGCTGATTTCGTACGCATAGGCGGATAATCCGTAGTCGGCGAGCGATACCGCGTTTGCGTTGAAGCTGCACGTTTCTATTATGTCCGCTCCGGCTTTAAGGTATTGTTCATGGATTCCGGTGATTATTTCCGGTTTTGTAAGGCAAAGTACGTCGTTGCAGCCTTTGAGTTTGTACTCATGCCGCGCAAAGCGCGCGCCGCGGTAATCTTCTTCGTTTAGTTTATGGCGCTGTACCATCGTACCCATCGCGCCGTCAAGTATCAGTATTCGTTGTCCGGCAATGGTCTCAAGTTTTTCACGGGTGTTCATCTATATCGTCCTCTCGCAAGCGGGTTTCCTCCTTTGCCGCTAATTTACCAAGAAAGTTTACTATTTTACCGGTTACAAGAAAAGTCCCGCCGGTGGGTAGGGCTTCTGCATTTACTTAAAAAAGCGAATATTTTCTCCACTTGACCGGTTGTTTTTAGTCCATTTAATCATATCAGTCCCACCGTATGGCTAAAATTATATGATTTTTTGGCAATG
>JAITDS010000146.1 GCA_031282435.1 Spirochaetaceae bacterium | reverse complement strand
CGGCTGGGGGGTGGCGGAATACCGCCTAAGCCCGCTTGCGGGCGGCGCGGGATGAAGACAGGGGGGCGCGTAACGGCAGGGGCGGTTTGCGCCGCCATGCTGGAAACAGCGCCCCCCTTTTAATGTCCGCGTTTTTTAGCAAGACGCTTCCCGGTTAAAAGCAAACTCATTGTTCAAGACCGGCGGGGGGGGGGGGGGGACATCCGCGTAAGCATCTTGGCCATATCGGGAATGGGGATGTTCATGCCGTTCTTTAACCAATGCTGAACAAGGGCCATAGAACCGTTTACAACATATACCAAAGAATACTCCCGTATTTCCGGGTCATACTCGGAAGAGCCGGTAAAAAAATTTGTCATTATTCCTTGGTGTTGGGTAAAACGCCGGAAAAACTTTTTTTGAAAATCAATATTTCCGTTTTCGCTTAGCAATACCTGAATAGAATTACTATTGCGGGCAATGTATTGCAGCATTTCTTCGACCATCTCGACAATTTCACGTTTACTGTGATTTTTATCAATTTTTTGCAGCATTTCTTCAAAATAAACGATTGTTTCCTCCTCAATCTGCCTGAGAAGATCGTACTGGTCGTTGTAATGCGCGTAAAATGTCGAGCGGCTTATGTCGGCAATATCGCATACGTCTTTTATAGTGATGCGTATAATTGACTTTGATTTCATAAGCTCGATTAGACTGTCCCGCAGCGCTTTTTTAGTGTATCTAGTCTTGCGGCTGTCCTGTAAAATGCCGTTTGCCATAAGCCCGCCTTTTTCATTCGCAATTCGGGTTTAACACCCCGCTCATTGGGAAAGATGCGTTTTCAATTTTCCCGGTTTTTCCGCGCATTTTCACTGAAATTGTACGAAACCGGACAAAACAAGCCGTAAATGTTAAGTTTAACACATAGCAAGCAAAACTTGTTATTGTGTTTGATATCTTAGTGTATATATCCTGTAAAAAAAATCAAGTTAATAAGGAATAAAATGGAAAAATTTTATAAACATCCGGCTGTCATACTGGCGATTATAGCGGCAATAACCGTGTTTTTCGCCATACAGCTTCCAAGAGCGGAGTTAGATAACAATAATACAAAATTTATACCCAAAAATCATGAAGCCCGTATTATTTCGGAACATATAGAGGAGGTTTTGAGTCCTTCGGTAATGATTATGGTAGGTTTGGAGCGTCCTTACGGAACGGTATTTGATCCGGCGTTTCTTGCGCGTGTGCGGGAGTACAGCAAGGTGATAGAAATGGTTCAATTCGTTAAAAGCGTTAACTCAATAATGTCTACGCAATACATAACCGGAGACGCGGACAGCATAATCGTTACGGACCTGGTGCCGGAAGATTTTCTGGGGACTCAGGAAGAAATAGACGAGCTTAAACGGCGTATCGCGTCTTGGGATTTGTATCGCGGCGCTCTTGTTTCGGACAATCTTTCCGCGACGCAGATTATCGTTAATCTTGACATTAAAGCGGAGGACGCGGGCGCTCCCGAAGTGATAGAGAGTCTGGTGGAAATTCGCGAAACGGCGAAAGAAATGTTTGCCGGAATTGCTGAAGTATATGTAACCGGAATGCCGGTTATAAGCGCTACAATTAATGAATCTGTGCAGACTGACCTTGTGGTGCTTATTCCGCTGGTGGTACTTGTGGTTTTGGCCGTGCTTTTCTTTTCTTTCAGGCGTTTTACGTTTGTTATGCTGCCGCTGCTTACCGTGATTGTCGCGGTTATATGGACATTGGGCGCTATGCCTCTTTTTGGGGTAAAACTTTCTGTTATTTCCACCGTCTTGCCTGTTATACTTATTGCCGTGGGCAGCGCTTACGGCATTCACGTCGTAACGCATTATATCGAGGATGTCAGAAACAAGAATTTAAGCGTTGAACAACACCGCGATTTGGTGCTTACGCTGATGCGGAAACTGATAAAGCCGGTGTTTTTAGCGGCGCTTACGACATTCGCGGGTTTTGCGTCATTTTGTTTCACATCAATTATGCCGATGCGGGATTTCGGTTATTTTTCCAGTTTCGGCGTACTGGCAGCCTTTGTCGTGGCGGTAACGCTGATACCCTCGCTGCTGTTAATACGCGGCCCCCGTGTTTTGAAAGAACATGAAAAAAATAACGAAGACTATCTAAGCGGCGCGATAGCAAACGCTTTTATCTCCATTGCGCGGAAGCGGATTTTGGTTATCTCTGTCGCCATCATAGTGCTTGCCGTTTCCGGTTACGGACTTTCAAAACTGGTTGTCGATAATAGCACGATTGATTTTTTTAGGGATAGCACGGACATAAGCCGCTCGGACTGGTTCATAAGGGAGTATTTCGGCGGTTCTAGGGATGTAACGATACTGGTTGAGGCTGACAACAGCGATATGATGCTTGACAGTGAGATGTTAAGCGCCGTTGACAATCTTTCCGCCTATCTTATGGAACGTGTTCCCGAAGTTGGAAAGGTAATAGGATTTACGGACGTGATAAAGCGCGTAAATCAGGTATTCAACGTTGATGAAAGTCCCGACGGCTTGCGCCCTACAGCGGCGGCGGCAAGCACCGTTGAGGACACGGAGGGCGCTTTCGGGTTTGGTGACGATGCCGGATTTGGCTTTGACGCGCCGGAAGACGGATTTGGTTTTGGCGCGCCGGAATATGCCGCCGCACCAGCGGGAAATGTTTCGGCTGATGAGACGGTAGAAACGGTAGAAAAAAACTACGGCGGTTTGGAGGCTTACAGCGCCGCCGATATTATCGCGTTTCTTGATACCGCCGCCGGAAAATCGTCCAATATGAGCGCCAACGACCTTGTACGTGAAATTGCGCGGCTAACCAATTATAACGGTTTTTCGTACTACGAAATTCCATCCAACCCGGCGCGTTACGGTAAAAAGACACCCGAAGAACTGCGGCAGCTTGTTTCAAATTATTTGGTGCTGCTTTCCGGTGATGATAGTTTTGAGTATTCAAACGACCCGCTTGAACCCACCGCGATAAAAATGATTATACAGCTTCGCACAACGGGGAATAATGACACAAAAGCGGTTGTTAGTACGATAAAAAAATATATTGACGTAAATTTCCCAAAAACAGCGCGGGTTTCGATAGGCGGAAGCGCTATGATGGAGGGCGCGGTAGTTGACTTAATTGTTAATTCGCAGATTATCTCCCTCGTTGTGTCAGTTCTGATAGTGTTTTTCATTATCGCGCTATCATACCGCGCGTTAAGCGCCGGTCTTATCGCCGCGGTTCCGCTTATGATTGCGATAATGTGTAATTTTGCGGTAATGGGCTTCATTGGAATAGAGCTTAACATAGGAACTGCGCTTATAGCGAGTCTGGCCGTAGGAATCGGCATTGATTATACGGTGCATTTTATAGATTGTTTTAAGCGGGAGTATCAGGCCGGTCACGGTTCCGGCGATGATTTTCTTCGCCGGACATTCAACGGCTGCGGCAAGGCCATAATAATTAACGCCATATCTGTGGGAGCCGGTTTCGCCGTCCTTGCTTTTTCCCAATTCAAAATGCTTGCCCAGTTGGGCGCTCTTGTCGCTTTAAGTATGCTTATAACGGCGCTGGTAAGCCTTACCATAATTCCCGTACTTCTTACCACCATAAAGCCCAAATTCGTTTATGGAGACGTTAGGATTTAATGCCGGTTGTGTATAATCCGGGGTTGTTCAACAAGCGGCTTGCCTGCTGAACAATCCCTTGCAAAATGCGTTAGTATTTTGCTGTTTTTTGTTTTTTAATGGTTGTTGTCCATAAACTTCAAAAACCGGAGTTTCCGAACAACTCTATTATATTTATAGGAGTTACTAAAGATGAAAAAAATTATTACGGCTTTTTTGCTGACCATGGCGGGCGTTTCTTTTATAAACGCTCAAGACGCTCTTTCCATTGTGGAATCGGCGCGTAACCGGATAACAAGCGATACCGTTTCCAGACGTTCCCGCATGGTAATCAGCGCAAAAAACGGTTCAACTACGGAACGTCTGATAGACCAGTATTCCAAAGACGATGCCAGCGGCAACGCCCGTATGGTGATTGTGTTCCAGCGTCCGGCAAACGTGGCGGGAACTCGCTTTCTAACCATTGATAACCCGTCCGGCGGCTCTGACCGTTGGATATATCTGCCAAGTCTTGGAAAAATCCGGCGTATCAGCGCTTCCGAGAGCGGCGGCAGTTTTATGGGAACGGATTTTTCTTACGATGACATATCGACGATGGACAGAGATACCGCGCTAGACGACTATAGCATACTGCGCGAGGAAAACTTGAACGGGGCGGCCTGCTATGTCATTCAGTCTATTCCTAAAGACAACTCGTACCAGTATTCCAAAACTATCACATGGATAGATAAAAGCAATTATTTTATCTACAAATCCGAAATGTACGACAAGCGCGCCACACTGGTTAAAGTCATGGATATATCTGATTACAGGGATGTGCAGGGACGGCTTACCCCTATGCAGATGAAAGTAAGCACGCTGGCTGCGGGAACTTCAACCACTATCTATATGGATATTATCAAGTATGACGACCCGATCCCCGACAGCGTTTTTACCACAACATATCTTGAAACAGGAAGAGCAAAATGAACAAAGCGTTTTTTTCTTTGTTAGCACTGTTTTTGTTACCGGCAGCGCTTTTTGCTCAAGACTTTGGTTTTGGTGACGACGTAAGCCTTGCGGCAGGCGTAAACGAAATTTCCGGCGGAAATTCCGCAGTCTCCATAAGCGGCGAAGTTTCGGCATCGTTACTGGGCTATGGTGAAGATTTTCACGAAGGCGCGGATTATACGCGGCTTGGCAATATATTTTCAGGCAAACTAAACTTTGCCGCCGGCAATTCTTTTGGCGACGCGGTAATCAATTTAAAATTATCCACATACGATTTTCCTGAAAAACTGCCAATTTCGTTTGACGAAGCCTACCTTCGCGTTTATTTTGGAATTTTTGAGATAGAAGGAGGCTTGCGAAAACTTACTTGGGGCAAGGCGGACAGTTTTGGCCCGCTTGACGTGATTAACCCGTTTGATTACAGCCAAATAACCGATGTAAACGATATTATGAAAATGAAAATCGCCCGCCCGCTCGTTCACGCTACGGCGCGTATCGGACAGTTCTCTAAACTGGAAGGCGTTTTCGTCCCCAATTTTGAGCCTTACCGCTTTGCGTTAAGCGGACGCTGGGCGCCGGTTCAGATGGCGGACTTGCCAGCCACTCCGTCATTTCCGGACGCATCAACGATTGAATACGCGCAAACCGGTTTTCGTTTTACAAGCACCATCGGCTCTTCCGACATAGGCGCGCAGTATTATTACGGCAGACTTCCAAAACCCGCATTTGAAATTAACGCCGCTCCCGACTATTCGTCAATTTCGGTCAACGCAATCTATAACGCATACCATCAAATAGGCGTGGATTACGCGCAGGTACTCGCCGGTTTTAACCTTCGCGCCGAATTAGCCGCCAATATAACGGACGACATCGAAGGCGATAACGGCTCGGTTTACAACCCGCATCTTCTGTGGTCGCTTGGCTTCGACCGCGATATTGTATGGGGCGTCAACCTTAACCTCCAGTGCAACGAAACTATCCGGCTTTTGTACGATAAAATAAACGAAAACCCGATGCTGGACATGGAAGCGGACGCGGACGCAAGCTCCACCCGTATTACTGCCGCGCTGTCAAAAAAAGTCCTGCAAGATGAGTTCGAACTGCGCTTTGCCGCTATTTGGCAGATAGAATCACGCGATTTCTTTTTAACGCCCGCCCTTATCTGGATAAGGGATGCGGTTAAGGTGGAGTTATCAGGCGGGATTTTCGGCGGCGATGAGGAAGGAGATTTTGGCCAGTACCACAAAAACAACTTTATAAAAGTCGAGCTTACTTATACTTTCTAATTTTTCATTTTGGGCGCATTTCCGGCGCTTCGCGCCGGAAACCGGGCTTTTCGGGGCTCCGCTATCGCTCCGGCCACGCCGCTACGCGCCGTGTCTGCTTCGCCACTGCGTGGCTCCGCACCCCTACAATCCCGTTGCGCGGGCCAGCGCGCAAGCGCGTTGGTCTTTCTGGGTTTGCGCGGAGCGCAAACTCAAGCTGTTTAAGGAGACCGCTTTCAGTGGTTCGATTGCTGTCCTTCCGGCGATTCCAGCGCCGACGCGAATGCTCGTGATGAATGTAAACCACGGCTCTTTACGTTGCAAAAGGCAAGGCGGAAAAATAATTTTCATGAAGTAATTCGCCTATCAGGGCGAGCGCATATAAATTATCCTGAAGTCAGAGGCAAAAGAAGATTGAAAGAGCAGGCGTTCAAGATATTCATTAGACCATGCCGTCTGTTTCTGCCGTCCTATTATACTGCTTTTCGTTTCCGTATCAGATCGCGCTATCGTCAATGCCAGCTTCCTCAATATCGCCATGTTTTCAGGCCCGTTATCCTTGCGTAATCGGGAGTCGTCTTCTCCAAACGCTACGTCAAGCACATAATGTAACGAGTTTTCTATTCTCCAATGTGAGCGGACACTCTTAGCGAACTGTTCGGCGTCCGCAGGCAAACTGGATACAAAAAGACGCCGT